>JAHEIK010000297.1 GCA_024639415.1 Planctomycetota bacterium | reverse complement strand
CCGCCGAAGGCCCGCATCGAGGAGCCCGTGAAGCTCCTCGCCAAGGGCTTGGGCAGCCCGGACGGCGAGCCCGAGGCCAAGTCGGACAAGGTGCCGTCAGCGTGGCCCGCCAAGGGCCCGGCCGCACCGGTGCCGACAGCCGCGGCGGCCGCCGCCGCAGCCGCGGTCAAGCCCGTACTGCCCGCCCCCGTCGTACGCAAGGTTCCGGCTGCCGGCGCCCTGCCTGCGATCGGCGCACTGGGCAGTCCTGACGGTGCGCTGCGCAAGCCCGCGCCTCGTGTCCCCACCGCCAAGGCAACGCCGGACGTCGAAGATCGCGCGAAGGAAGCCGCCTCGCGCGGTGACTGGGCCACGGTCCTCGCCCTGACGCGCGGCGCCACCGAGGATCAGCGCTACCTGCGTGCCCTCAACCGTGAAGCGCATGCCTGGGCGCACAGCCGTCTGGCCTACGCCGTGAGCGCCCTCCGCAAGGGCCGCCTCGCAGAGGCCCGGAGCGCCGTCGGTCAGGTACGGACCGCGATGAGTGGCGAGGCCGAGGCCGTCGACGCCGAGCGCGGCGTCGAGGCCATCGAGTTGGTGCGCGACATCGACGTCCTGGCCGAGAAGAGCCCCTTCCGCACGAGCGTGCGGAAGACGGCCTACGAGAAGATGCGCGGCACGCGCTGGGCCCCGCTGTTCAGCGAGTGCCCGCAGCCGTCCGCCGCGCTCAGTTCGCGCTAGGCCTGGCGCGACGCCCGGCTTGGAGACTGCCCCGCAAGGGGATCGACGCAGGCGGCACTCGTGCTTCGGGAGGGCTGTGCCGTCTGCGCCACGTACGCCCGGTCTGTCCGCGGAAGGACGGACCGGGCGCTTTCATACCCACTCTCCCCCACGGCCTCCGGCCGCGCGGGGCCCATCGGTGTAGCGAACGCGACATGCACGCTCGCCAGCTCGCGTGCGTAGCCGTGACGGGGATGGTGAGCCGTAGGGGCATCGCGAGCCCTGAGCGAGCGAAGCGAGTCCAAGGGCGAGTCGTTGCCCGACCCGTGCATGGTTCAGGGCCCCTGCGTCACAAAGGGCCGGGCAACCACTCGCCTGAGCCAAGCTCAGGCTCGGGATGCCCCTACAGCGCTCGCAGCAGCGCGGGGCTACCGCGGCGCGTGCAGCTCCAGCCGCGGGCCGTCCTCGAACTCGGCGAAGTCCGCAAGCGCCACGACGTCGTCGGCTCCCGCCCGGTACTGCGCCAGCCAGAGCAGGACCCGCGCCAGACCGACGAGCCCCTCGTGATTGCCGCGGATGCGCACGCCGGCACCATCCTCGACGATTTCCAGACCCAGGCGGCCGCCTTCTGCCCAGCAATCCTCGACCTTGAGGCTCGGATGGTTCATGCGCTGCCCTTCTAGAAACTGGGCGGCCACGTCGGGCCGCCCCTACCTGGTAAGTCCCGACGCGACGAAGGGAGCGCTCGGGCGGGCATGCAGCCACGTTCGCGACGCGGCGCCGCGAGCCCGAGCATGCCCTGGCCGGGATGGACATCGTAGTGCGGCCGGATCCCCGCGCTTCGGGGCGGCCACGTCGGGCCGCCCCTACCCGGTAGGTCCCGGCGCGACGAAGGGAGCGCTCGGGCGGGCATTCAGCCCGCCCCTACGCGCACGGCGTCCAGCAACTCCTTCACGACCTCGACGCGGCCGAAGGGGATCGACACTTGGATGCCCTCCACACGATCGCGAACGGCCTCGATCATCTCGATGGCGATCTCGATGCCGGCCCGGCGCTGACCATCCTTGTCGCCCGCCGACGCCATGCGCTCGAGCACCGAGTCCGCCACGGTCACCCCCGGGACCTCGGTATTGAGGAACTCGGCGTTGCGCAGCGACGCCAGCGGCCAGATGCCCGCGAGGATCGGGATGCGGTCCTCGCCCAGGTCGTCGAGGAAGCGATCGAGCGCCTCCACGTCGAAGACGGGCTGCGTGATGGCGTACTCCGCGCCCGCATCGACCTTCCAGCGATAGCGCGCGATCTCGCGCTCCATCTCCGTGGACGTCGGATCCAAGCCGACGCCGATCACGAAGTCGGTCGCCTTGCCGGTCAGGTTGCCCGCCAGGTCCTGGCCGTGGTTGAGGCGGCTCACGATGTTCGTGAGGCCGATCGCGTCCACGTCGAAGACGGCCGTCGCGTCGGGGTAATCGCCGAGCACGGGGGGATCGCCCGTGATGATGAGGAGGTCGCGCACGCCGAGCGCCGAGGCGCCGAGCAGGTCCGCCTGCATGCCCAGGATGTTGCGATCCCGGCAGCAGAAGTGCAGGACCGGGGGCACGCCGACCTGCTGGTGGATCAGGACGCCCAGCGCCATGTGGCTCATGCGCGCGGTTGCGCGTGCGCCGTCCGGGATGTTGATCGCCGTGACGCCGAGTTCCTTCAGCACCGCAGCGCGCTCGAGCACCTTCGTCGGATCACAGCCCTTGGGCGGCGTCAGTTCGGCCAGGACGGGACGCGTGCCATCGGCCAGCGCCTTGCCCAGGGCCGAGCGCTCCGCGAGCGGGGTGGGCTCGACACCATGGGGTTCGCCGTTCGCGTCCGTGCGGAGAACGGCGTGGGGCCTGTTCTGGATCGTCGCGCGGCCGCGCTTGACGGACTTGGCGAGCGATCGGATGTGGTCGGGCGTCGTTCCGCAGCACCCGCCGAGCAGGCGGGCTCCGGCCTCGACGAAACGCCGTGCGTACTTGCCGAGGTAGTCGGGCGTGCACAGGTAGAGCGTGCGGTCATCGAGGATGTGGGGCGGGCCGGCGTTTGGCTGCACGGACAGCGGCTTGTCCGTCGCCTCCCGCAGATGCTCGAGCGCGGTGAGCATGGCGCTGGGCCCGACGCTGCAGTTGATGCCGATGACGTCGGCGCCCCAGGCGTCCAAGCGGCCACCGAAGGCCTCCGGGGTGGTGCCGTAGCCGCTGACACCCTCGCGGTCGACGGTCATCTGCGCGATGACGGTGGCCTCGGGCGCGAGCGACCGGACGGCGGCGAGCGCGGCATGCGCCTCGTTGATGTCGCCGAACGTCTCGAGCAGGAAGTCGGAAACACCGCCGTCGAGCAATCCCCGAACCTGCCGCGCGAAGATGGCTTGCGCCTCCTCGACGCCGGTGGGCCCCCAGGGCTCGATGCGGATGCCCAGCGGGCCGAGCGCTCCGACGACGAAGCCCGCGCCGCCCATGGCCTCCACGGCGATCTCCGCGGCGCGACGGTTGATGTGCTCCGTCTCGGCTTCGAGACCGTGCTGGCGGAGCTTGATCGGATTGGCGCCGAAGGTGTTGGTCTCGATGACCTCCGCGCCGGCCTTGACGTAGGCCCGGTGGACCTCGGCGACGAGGTCGGGCTGCGTGAGGTTCACCTCGTCGTAGCACTTGTTGATGTAGACGCCCTTGGCGTACAGCACCGTGCCCATGGCGCCGTCGGCGATGAGCGGGGCCTCTTGGAGGCGCTGCAGCAGTTCCTTGGGCATGGCGACTCCGGGGGCTGGGGACCACGATAGCAGTGAGGTGCCCTGCTCCGGCGCGCCAGCTCTTTCGTGGGTGCCGTGCGCGCCTGTTCCCGTTCGCGTTCACGGGAGGCAGGGGCACGCGGTAGGCTGACCGCCATGGCTCGTGCCCGCACCCGTGCCAAGCGCACTGTCTACCTGCTGTTCGCCCTGGCGATCCTGCTCCTGCTTCTGGAGCTCAATCGTTGGCTTCCGGGTACCTGGCCGGGCGGTGGCGGAGGTGGCTTCCGGACGGCGGGCGAGTTGGGCGTCGAGGATCCCAACCGCACCGGCAAGCGCGAGGCACCAGCAGCGGACGCAGAACTCGATCCCGATGCCGTCGTGCCGCCTGAGCAGCCGCCCACGGCATGGCCGCCGCGCAAGGGCATCGTCGTCGAGGTACGGGGTCCCGACGGCTCGCTCGCCGCAGGCTGGCGCATGGGCGTGGGTGATGGCGGCCCGGAGGCCGGACGCCCCGGCCCCGACGGCACGCTGAAGACGCGCGACAAGCAGGCGCTCGCACAAGGCTTCCGCATCCGCAGCGCGAGTGGCGTGCTGCGCCATCGAGGCGGCACCGACGAGCGTGTCGCGCGTTGGTCCGTGCACCTGCCGGACGGCGCCCTGCCGGCCACCGTGCGGCGTCCCGAGATCCCCGTACGCGTCGTGGACCCGAGTACCGGGGATCCGGTAGCGGGCGCGAGCATCGACTTCAGCGTCGGTGGCATGGACGCCACGCAGACGACCAACGATCGCGGCGAAGCAGGCGTGCGCACCTTGGGCGCCGCGCCGATCAGGGTCCGCGTACGAGCGAAGGGACGTGTGACGACCACGGCCCTGCTCAGTCCGCGGGAGGCCGGGACGGCCGAGATCGCCCTGGACGAGGAGATCGAACTCACGGTGCAGTTCGCTCCGAGCACGGACTCCGTCACGGCGGCCAAGCTCGTGCGCGAGGGTCACCCCGCCCTCCGGGGCGAGGTCTCGGTGCGGGGCGACGGCGGCGGCCAGCGCGCCGTGTTCCGCGGACCGCGCCGCGACATCGAGGGCCGCTGGCTCGAGGCGCACGTAGGCACGCGCCGCGGCGCGTATGTGTTTCGACGCCCGCCCGGAACGCTCAGCCAAACGGTGAAGATCCCCGGCGCGAAGGTCGTGATGGTGCGGATGCTGGACGTCGACGGTCGGCCGGTGGAGACCATCCGGCAGCGCCTCGACGTGCAGACCTTCGACGGACCCGAAGCGGAAGATGAGCCGCGCGCGGAGTCCGAGACCGTGCTGCGTGGTCGCGAGCCACACTTCCTGGTCGCACGCGGAGCGCAGGCGCTCGTGCGCCTGGACGTCGAAGGTGCCGCACCGATCGTCCGGTCCCTGACGCCGATCGACGGGACGGACACGCTCGAGTTCGTCGCCTCCGCCGGCCTGCGCGTACCCGTGCTGGTGCTCGACGCAGGCGGCAAGCCGCTGGCCGGGGCACGCGTGGTCGCACGGGCATCGATCGAGGGCATGCGCATCGAGCGAGAAGCCCGCACGGACCCCAAGGGCCGCGCCCTCATCGGACCGTTCGCGGAGGGAGCCATCGAGGTCTTCGCCTCGGCTCCGGGGCGCGCCGTGGCGGGCCAGGTCACGGACGCCAGATCCGCGATGGCGACGGTCGAGCTGCGCCTCGCGCGCGGCTATCCGCTGCACGTGGTGGTAGAGGATCCCTTCGGGCGGCCGCTGGCAGGCGTGGACATCGAGATCGCACCGTCCAAGGGTGGCACGCCGGTCGTAGCCATGCCCTCGGGGCGGGCGCAGGTCACGGGCACGAACGGCCGCATGACGCTGCCGAACCTGCCCAACCGCACGTACGACGTGACGTTGACGGCACCGGGCTACGGCACGCAGAAGCTGCGGGGCGTACGCCCCGGCGCCGTGACGTACTTCG
>JAHEIK010000296.1 GCA_024639415.1 Planctomycetota bacterium | reverse complement strand
CGACGTCACCGCGCGGCAGGGCACGCGTGCGTGCGCGCAGCTCGGCTCCGCGGCACCAGGCCGGTGCCAGTCGGACGAGCAGCCAGATCCGCTCCGGATCGCGGACATCCAGCGCCCGCTCGATCCCAAGCAGGCCCAGCGCCGTTCCCCCATCCCGTGCGCGCACGGCCCGGCGTACGGCCGGCACGTAGGCGGGCAGGGCGATACGCGTCGCCCCCTCCACGCGCGGCGCCGGACCGGCGGGATCGCTCGTGCACGCAGGGGCCAGAGCGACGGCGAGGATCAGCAGCAGGAGGGCTTGGGGGCGCATGGGCTGCAGAAGCATCGCACGTCCCGCAGTGGGTGTGCAGCGTCTGAACAATCCGGCACAAGCCACTTGCGTTCGCCTCACGTTAGGTTAGTGTTCCGTTATGGACATCACGAACGCCGTCATCTACGAAGTCCTCGCCAAGCAGCGCCCGCACCAAGCCGGGGCGTCGAATGCCGGCTCCAGACGACGACCCTTCCCGTGGGTCGGCACCGGCGCCCCGGTTCTCTTCCCCCACGGCCTCCCGCTGGGCCGCCTGCGGCGCAGAGCCCGCGAGGACGCGAGCCGAGCGGTCACAGGCCCGGAGGTCACAGGCCCGGAGGTCACAGGCCGGGAGGGTGCGACCGGCAGCGCACGAGAGTCCCTCGGGATGACGGCGACGATGCTCGCCATCGTCGTGGCGGCCCTGATCTGACCCGTCCCCTTGGAGCTTTCGCAGCGCCGCCGCTGTGCTTTCGCAGCGCAGGCGCTGTGTTTTCGCAGCACCGCCGCTGTGTTTTCGCAGCGGAGACGCTGTGTTTTCGCAGCGGAGACGCTGAGAGGGGGCCCTCGTCCCCAGCCAACAAGTCCCTTCCAATGGCCTTCTGGAAGTATCTGTGAAGGCTCACAAATCGGTAACGAACAACCTGCAAAGGCCCTCGCGTCCGCAGCCGATGACTCGGTACGGAGGGCAATAGTCCCCGCTGCTGCTATCCAGCCTGCCCGTACGGGCGGCCGGACCGCGCGCCGGGGGCATTCAGGGCGCCAACCCCGGATCCCGGGGCGGCGCGGGAGGCAGGAAGATGAACTACACGCCCAAGCAGCTTCAGATCATGAACTTCATCCGCGACTACAGGGCGGCCAACCGTACGTCGCCCACGCTGGAAGAGATCGGGACGTCCCTCGGCGTCCACCGCGTCACCGTCCACCAGCACGTCGCCGCGCTGGTGAAGAAGGGCGCGATCCGCAAGCTCCCGCAGCGGTCGCGTTCGATCGAGATCCTCGATCGCGACTACCTCCCCGACCCCACCGTGAAGGTGCTCGGCCGGATCGCCGCGGGTCGTCCGATCGAGGCCGTGGAGACGCCTGAGCCGTACACGGTCAACGAACTGCTGCCGATCGAGCCGGGCCAGGAGAGCTACCTGCTGCGCGTCGTCGGTCAGTCCATGATCGAGGACCACATCACGGACGGCGACCTGGTCATGGTCGATCGCTCGCAGCACCCTCGTGACGGCGAGATCGTCGTGGCGATCGTCGACGGGGAAGCCACGCTCAAGCGCTTCTACCGCGAGGCGGACGACACGGTGCGACTGCAGCCCGCGAACTCGAGCATGGAGCCGATCTTCGTGCGGCCGCCGCAGACGTTGGATATCCGCGGCGTCGTCCGCGGCGTCCTGCGCACCTTCTGATTCAACCCAGAAGAGAACCGCAAAGGCGCAAAGCGCGCAAAGTCTCGCCATGGAACGAACTGGGGCGCCGGATGCTCTCTGCGCTCCTTTGAGTCCTCTGCGCCTTTGCGGTTTCAGCTCTCCGACGGTCCGTCGCTCGCGTCCTGCTCCTCGTAGATCTCGAGCTTGCGATACAGCGTCCGCAGGCCGATGCCCAGGATGCGCGCCGCCGCCGTCTTGTTGCCGCCCGTCCGCTGCAGCGTGTCGAGGATGATGGTCTTCTCGGCCTCGGGCAGCGTCGTTCCCGCGGGGATGCGGATGCCGTCCGCCTCGGGCAGATCCTCGTCCCGCTGGCCGCCTCCGACCTCTGCCGGCAGGTCCCCGGCAGTGACCATCTCGCCCTCGCTGAGGACCACGGCTGCCTCGATCATGTTCTCGAGCTCGCGGACGTTGCCAGGCCACTCGTAGCCACGCAGCAACTCGAGCGCGTCGGGGTCGATCCCGGTCAGCTCGCGCCCGTGGCGCTTGCCGTACATGCGCAGGAAGTGCTCCGCCAGCGCAGGGATGTCGGCACGCCGCGCGCTGAGCGCGGGCATGTCCAACGTGATCACCTTCAGGCGGAAGTAGAAGTCCTCGCGGAACGTGCCCTTGCGCACCTTCTCTTCGAGATCCGCATTCGTCGCTGCAACCATGCGCACGTCGACGGGGCGACTGCGATTGTCGCCGACGCGCTCGATCTCACGCGCCTGCAGGACCCGCAGGAGCTTGACCTGCGTGTGCGCAGGCACTTCGCCGACCTCATCGAGGAATATGGTGCCGCCGTCAGCCGCTTCGAAGCGCCCCGGGCGGTCCTTCACAGCGCCGGTGAACGAGCCCTTCATGTGCCCGAACAACTCGCTCTCGAGCAGCCCCTCCGGTAGCGCGGCGCAGTTGACCTTGACGAACGGACGCGCCGCTCGCGGACTGGCGCTGTGGATGGCCTCGGCAACCAACTCCTTGCCGGTCCCCGACTCACCGAGGATCAGGACCGTCGCGTTCGTCGGCGCCACCTTGGACACCTTGCGGAAGATTTCGATGACGCTCGGCGCGCTGCCGATGAAGCCCTCGGGCACTTCGCCGCGAGCCAGCCCGGCGCGCACCTCGGCGGTTGCCGGCGCCTGGGACTTCGATTCCAGCGCGGAAGCAACCAGGTTCCGTAGGCGGCCCAGGTCGAGCGGCTTCTCGAGGAAGTCGTGCGCACCGTCCCGCATGGCGCGGACGGCCTTCTCGACGCTGCCGTAGGCCGTCATGACGATCACCGGCGTCTCGGGAAGCTGGACGCGCAACTCCCGCAGCAGGTCGAGCCCGTCGTGGTCACCGGGCAGGACGACGTCCGTCAGGACGAGGTCCGGCGTGTGGACCTGGATGGAGGCCAGCGCCTCCTCGACGTCGGCCGTCAAGTCCACGTCGTGGCGCCCCGAGAACACCTCCCCGAGGGCCTCGCGGGCATTGTGTTCGTCTTCCACGATCAGGATGCGCGCCATGTCTAGACCTCGATCCTGCCGGTCGGCCCCTGCTCATCGGGCGGCCGAGCCTCGGGCGGCAGGTGGATGACGAAACGCGCTCCCCCACCGGGTCGCGGCAGCGCCTCGATCTGGCCGCCGTGGCGCCTGACGTCTTCGCGAGCGAGCGGCAGCCCGAGGCCGGTCCCCCCGCGCTTGCCCGTGGTGTAGAGGACGAACACGCTCGAGCGATCTTCGGGTCGGATGCCCGGACCGTCGTCGTCCACGACCACGACCGTGCTGTGCGGATCGTCGCGTGTCGTGATGAACACGTTGTGCCCACCTTCCGCCGCCGCCTCGATAGCGTTGCGCACCACGTTCTCGATCGCGCGGTCGATGCGCACGCGATCAAGCTGCAGTGCGCGGGTAGAGCCCGCTTCGAAGGCCACGCGACACGACGACGCGCTCGCGAGCCCCTCCAAGCGACCGACCACTGCCGAGACGATGGGGTCGATCCGCTCGGTGCCCAGCTCGAGCTGGCCGCCGCGGCTGACTTCGAGCAGGTGGACGACAAGCCGCTCGAGACGCTTCGACTCCGACAGCATCTTGTCCGTCCGACGCCGGATGTCGCTGCGCGTGATGTCCGTGTCGTCGAGGCACTCCCGGAGCAGCTGCAGGTTGAGCGAGAGCGCATTGAGGGGGTTGCGGATCTCGTGGGCGAGGCTCTCCCCGAGATCGTGCACGGCGTCCACGCGCTCGCGCATGCGTCGTTGCTCTTCCTCGCGAGCACCCCGCGTGATGTCCTCGAGCGCGAGCACGCAGCCGAGCATGCGGCCACGCTCCCCGCGCATCGGACCGATGGTGACACGAACGACGCGCTGGCCGAGCGGGTGACGAGCGAACGTGCGCGTGGAGCCGCCCAGCAGCACCTCCTGCACGACGCGCTCCCAGTCGAGGTTCGGATCTTCGGCGAGCCAGGGCAGGGCCTCGAGCAGCGGGCGACCGACGGCCTTGTCCCGCGGTCCAGCGACCTCGGCCAGGGCGTGATTCCAGACGATCACCCGCCCGCCGGGATCGGTCGCAGCCACCTCGATCGGCAGCGCTTCCGCGAGGGCTTCGAGGTAGAGGGCGTAGTCCTCCTCCGGGAGGAGGCGAACGAGCACCTTGCTGTAGTAGAGGAAGCGTCCGGGCACGAGCAGATGGTATTCGGACGCGGGGTCCTGGGGATCGGCTTCTAGGGAGCGCGGACCTGTGCGGTCGTCTCCGCCGCCGCCGCCTCGACCCGCTCGCGCCCGGATTCCGACCACCAGCTCCGCCAGCGATCGGCTGCCTCGCGGCGATCGCTGAGGGAAGCCTCCGGGCTGTAGCCCATGAAGTTGTTCGTCAGGCGGCGCAATGCGATGGCAGAAGCACTGCGGACCTCGGGATCCGCGTCATCGAGCCGCTCGATGAGTCGCGGGATGGCGCTGCGCCGATCCCGGCGGCCGAGCTCCTCGGCCGAGCTGCGCCGCACGTTGGGCCACGGGCTGCCCAGATGCCGCTCGAGCTCCGCGTCCTCGGACGCGGCGAGGATCGACTGCACGACGCTGCGCGTCGCGCTCACGCGCATGCCTCCGGCCACGGGCACGCTGAGATCCCCCGCCCGGCCGAGGGCGGGGACGGCCGCATCGCCCGCCGCGACAAGCTCGCGGGCTGCCCGCGTGCGGGTCTCGAAGTCCGCACTTGCGAGGCCGCGCACCGCGCGGCCATGTACGTCGTCACCGACACGCGGCGCAGGCATGTCCGCCGCGACCGGCATGCGTAGATCCGGCGCCTGCGGCTCGTCACTGGTACACGCTGCCAGGAGAAGCAGCAAGCAGAGCACTGCCGCGGTCCGGAGGCTACGCGGAAGCGGTATGGCGTTCGTTCGGCTCATGTCAGTACGGCCGTGCCGGCCCGGCATCCTACAGGGATCGGCAAGGTGGGCAGCGCCCTGGAGGGGAAGCCCATGAAGACGCCCGTACCATCCGTCCATGCCTCCGGCCGACTACCCCAAGAGCGCCCGTCTGCTGCGCAAGGGCGACTTCCAGCGCGTCCTGCGCGAGGGTCTCGTGTATCCGGGACGTGAGGTGGTGATCCGCGTACGGCCCAACGACGTCGGCCGTGCACGACTCGGCATGGCCGCCCCGCGCAAGTACGGCAATGCCATCCGGCGCAACCGCTTCAAGCGACTGGTACGAGAGGCCTTCCGCGGTCTGCAGCAGGACCTCGGCGCGG
>JAHEIK010000295.1 GCA_024639415.1 Planctomycetota bacterium | reverse complement strand
TCAGCAGGTGGTCGATCCAGCGGGCCTCGTCCGGCGCGTCCTTGCGCTTCGCCCGCTGCAGATGGCCCCGGGCCGCCGGCGTGCCCACGCGCGCCAGCGCGATCAGCGCGGCTCGCCGCACGAGGGCGCCCGCGAGCCGCTGCGCAAGCCACGGGACGTCCGCGTCGGAGCCGAGCAGGCCCACGGCGCGCACGATCCGCTCGCGGACCTCGGCGTCGGACGCGGGGCCGTACAGCGCCCGCAGGCGCGCGACGGCAGCCTTCCGGCCGGCGAGCACCAACGCATCGAGCAGCCAGACGCGGGACGACGGTTCCAGGCGCACCCACGCCCACCAGCCGTGCTTGTCGAAGGCGTCGGCGCCCGCCTGCAGGAGCCGGCTGAGGAGCAGCCGGCGATCCTCGGCATCCTGCGCGATCTCGAACGCGTCTCGCCAGGGATCGCCACCGCTCGCGGCATCCTGCGCCTTGCGCTCCGCCGCGTCCTTCTGGCCGAGCACCTGCAAGGTGCGGCGCAGCCAGAAGCGTTGATCCGCATCGCTTCCGACCGCCGAAAGCCGCGACAGGAGCGTCACCGTCTTGCGATCGAACGCCTCGGGTCGAATCTGGGCGAGGTAGGCGAGCTCACGCGCCGCGTGCCCTGGAGACCAGCGCCCGCGACTCTTCAGCAGCTGCATGAGTCCGAGCAGCGTCTTGCGCGCCTTCGTCTCGAGGTCACGCTCCTTGGCCCAGCCCGCGACGGCCTTGACGGCCGCGATCTTCTCGCCGCCGGCACGCCCCTCCGCGTCGTAGAGCGTCTGCAGCTGCCAGGCGAAGCGGCCGCGCGCGCGGTCGACGAAGACCACGTAGCGCTCGTGCTTGCCCTTGCGGAAGTACGGCACCGACGGCCGTGCGGGATCGAGCGTCGGACGCTGCCCGATCACGATGATGGACAGCGTGTCCCCGGCCGTACCCGTGCCCTTGAGCGCCTCCAGCAGCTGCGCCCGGACCACCTGGCGCCCCAGGCCACCGCCGGGCGAGCGGACATCGCGCACCTCCGTCACGCGCACGACGAAGATGGCACCGGCGCGAGCGAACGGGCCGGCCTCGAGTGCGGTCGTCGCGGGTGTCGCTGCGGCGTCGGCGCTCCCCGCAAGCAGCAGCAGCGCGAGGATCAGCGGAGCCGTGCGGCGGACGTGGACGTGGGACACGCGTCCAGGGTCGGCTGGCAGCGTCACGGGGTCGCCACCTGGGCGCACAGCTCCGCCCCTGGGAAGCAGCAGATGCTGATCCGTCGAGCCGGAGGCCCGCAGGCCGCCCGCCTCCGGGCAGTCCGCGTCTAGGCCGTCGAACGCGCCTGGCGATACGTGCGGATCGAGACCGAGCGGCCTCGCTGCGGGCGACGTTCGTCAGCCTGCTGCTGGAGGACCTTGCCGTTGTGGATCTCGATGTACCGCTCGCACTCCTCGCCGGTACCGACGAAGAGCTCCTGACCGTGGAGACGGACGCAGTAGTAGCGCGTTCCTGACTGCAGGCACTTGAAGAGGATTTCCATGGTCCGCTCCTCGGGTTCTCGACCTTGGACGCCTGTCGGCGGCCACGACCGTGAGCCGTTCCGCTGCGCGGGACGGCTCTTTGGCTCCCTATCGACCGTGCAAGGCCCATGCCGGAGCCGGAAGCAGGATCCCTCAGGCGAGGGTGCCTCTCGTGGCGGGCGCATGCACTGGGCTCGGGAGCCCGGATTCGTCACATCTATGGGAACGCGTCCGCCGTGGCGGAGAAGCAATGAAGTCGCGCGCAGTGTGCGCTTCCCGTCCCCTACTAGAGACATCGGATGGCGCTTCCGGTAACTGCACTGCCGGAATCCGCCCTTCGTTCGGCAGCGGTTTGGTAACGCGGTCACCGCTTCGGCGTGCAGGGCCTTCCGGCAGGATCTGCAGACCCGTCTCGCAACGCAATGCTGCGGACTGGACCTCCTAGTACGTGCGGTAGGCGACCTGCAGGGCGAGCAGGATCAGCGCGGTGTCCCCGACGGGATCGCCCTCGCGTGCGCGACCCGTGGGCAGCAAGCGCCCGACGAGGCGCTCCGCGTTGGCGCCGCTCCACATGAGGAAGCGCGGCTTCTTCGTGCCACGCTCGGCGAAGAGCAGCGCTGTTCCTGCGCTCAAGGCCTGCATGGGATCCTGGCTGTCGGCGCCTGCGGCGGCGGCCGTCTCGACCCAGGCTTGGAAGACCCGCTGCTCCGCGCCCGAGGTGCGGACCACGCCGGTGCGCTGAGCCGCGTCAAGCGCCCACAGATCCCAGGTGCGATCGGTGCCCTGCGACGAGCCAAGGCGCTTGCGTGCCTGCGCAGCCAGGGCGGCGATCTCATGGCTGCGGCGCTCTGCTGCCTTCGGCGGCAGGTTGCCGTAGCTCAGCATGTAGTCCTCGCACAGGGCGACCGTGGCCCCACCGAACGCTGCGGCCGTGTCCGGCTTGTCCGCGCCGTCGCGCGCCACGCGCATGAGCCGCTTCCGCAGCCACGTCATGCCGCGCGCCACGATCTTGTCGCGATCGGAGCGGCCACGGGAGGTATGTCCGTCCCCGAGGAACGCCAGCAGGGTCAACGCCGTCTGCTCCACATCCGTACGCGCGGCGCTCGCGGGGAAGGAGCCGTCCGGACGCTGCTGCCGGCCGAGGAAGCGCAGGCCGCGATCGACGGCCTTGAGCGTGCCGCTGGCGTTGTAGCCGAGCGCGTCCAGACGCAGCCGCTTCAAGCTCGCGTCCTTGCGCCGGGACATCGCCACGACCACCCCCACCGGGTGCTTCAGACCGTCCCATGCCATGGGCCGCTCCGCCGACAGGCTGTCCATGTCCGCCCGCAGCTCGTCCCCCAGGGTCTCGTCCTCGCCCAAGGCGAGCCGCTCGCCCACAGCGCCGACCTCGTCCCAGCGGATGTTCTGGAAGCCGATGGCCCGCGCCGCATCGGCGGGGTCTACGACGACCTCTTCCCAGTCCTGGTCGTCCTCGATCGCCACGTGCGTGGAGGCGCGCTCCTGCGCGCGATCTTCGGCCCCGCCCAGCATGAGGGCCAGGACACCGAGCAGCACGACGTGGAGTCCGACGGACCACGCCAGGATGCGCGCCCAGCCACGCTGGCGCGCGGGCGCGAAGCGCACCCGGGTGCGGGCCGTCTCTTCCGCGGCGACCGTGCTGCGGATCCAGGCCGCCAAGCGCGGCGCGTCCGCCTGGGCTGCCGCCGTCTGCTCCGCGGGCTCGAAGGCGGCGTGCTCGCTCGTCAGCAGGCGTGACCAGTCGTCACGACGGGCTGCCAGCTCGGGATCCGACGCAAGCCGCGCCTCGAGCGCAATCTGCGCAGCGGGCTCCAGCTCACCCTGGAGGCTCTCCAAGAGGAGTTCGTCGTCGCTGGGCTGAGGGTCGGGTCGGCGCGTCACGGTGTAGGCTCTTGATTGGGTTGGCAGCCCCCAGGAATGGGGGCCTGTGGACATCAACGGGTGGGGCTCAGGGTGGTTCGATGCCTTCTGCAGAAAGCGCGGCCCGAATCTGTCGCCAGGCCGCATGCATCCGGGACTTCACGGTGCCGACCGGGATGCCGAGGATGCGGCTGATCTCCTGGTAACGCAGGTTCTCCACCCGTGCGAGGACGAAGACCTCCCGGTGCTCCTCCCCGAGCCCCCCCACAGCCCGCTCCAGCGCCGCGAGCAGCTCCTCGCGGCCCAGCTCACCTCCGGGCACCACGGGCGGGCCCTCGAGCTCGAGCGGGCGGCCGTCGTCGTCGCCCCGGAAGACGTCCGTCGAGACCGTCCGCGGCCCCAGCTTGCGATGCCGGTAGACGTCGATCCAGTGATTGCGGGCGATGTGGAACAGGTAGGTCGTGAAGCGGGCTCGCGCGGTGTATCCGGCCCGCACCCGGTAGACCTTCATGAGCACTTCCTGGGCGCAGTCCTCGGCGATCGAGGCATCGGCACCCAGGCGCCGGAAGAACCCGATCAGGCGCGGCAGCACGCTGTGGACGAGGGGCTCGAAGGCCGCTTCGTCTCCCGCGGCGACGCGGAGCATGAGTTCGGTGTCTCGATCGGGCACGTGCCGCCTTGTACGCGGGGCGGGGCGCGCGGTCGAACGGGAAAATGGAGCGGCGGGTCGGAGGGGGCTGTTCCAAGGGTAGCGGGGGGTGCTGGCGTGCGGTGGAGATGGGCTGCACGTCGCTCCCTCACCAGGTCTCCCTCACCAGGACTCCACCACCGGCCCAGGAACGGCCCTGGCGCAGCCGTGAGTGAGATGGAGTGAGGGCGGGAGAGTGAGGGGGGTGGCCCAGCCACGGCGGGGCACCTAGCGCGCCTGGAGCACCACCCGCACCTCGCTGCGCTCGCCCGTCACGACCTCGATGGGGATCTCGGCCTGCTCGTAGCTCCGCCCGGCGCTGATGCGCGCGATGTACTCCCCCGCCTCCAGGTCCGGAATCGTCACGACCCCCGTGCGCGGAACCCAGCCCCACGGGGCGGCCAAGCGGATGGGGCTGAGCGGTCGCCGACTGGCCAGGACGTCGCCTGAGTCCGCGCGCACGATGTCGATGCGCGCACGCCCCAGCGGATCGCTCGCCTCCCCCGTGACCACGAGGCGAATGGAGCCGGCAGGCCCCACCTGGATCTGCACGTCGGCCTGGCGCCCCTCTTGGACCCGCACCGTGCGCAGCGCAGGGCGCCCGAGACCGCGCGCCCGGACACGCAGCCGAACGTCGCCCGCCGGCACGCCCTCGATGCGCAGCCGGCCCGCGGCACCCGTGACGTACGCCGTGCGGTTCAGGGGACGGCCACTCTCGTCCTCGACCCAGACCAGGGCGCCGGTCACCCCGCGGTCGTTCTCGTCCACGATGCGCAACTGGACGTCCCCACCTCGCCCAAGCACCACCTGGACTTCGAAGTCCGCTCCGGGCAAGTCGGCCTCGACGACCTCGAGCAGGCCGGGGGGATGGCCGGGAGCCGACGCGGTCAGCGTGTAGCGCCCCACGGGCAGGCCCTGGAGGGTGAAGGCGCCACGCGGATCCGTGCGACCCTCGGCCACGTAGCCGGCGTCCTCGGCTGCCCCCCCATCCTCGTCCAGGGGGCGCGCTTCGACGAAGGCGCCGGGCACGGGCTCGCCGTCGCGCGTCAGCACCGTTCCCCGCAGCCTGCCTTCCCACGCATCGAGGTCGAGTCGCAGGTGGTCCCCAGGCTCGAGGTACACATCCTGCTCGCTGCGCCACGCGCCGCTCTGCACCTGCACCGTGTAGCTGCCGGCCTCGAGCTGGGCGACGACGAAGCTGCCCTCCGCGCCCGTGCTGGCGCGATAGCGCCGGACGGCGCCGCCACCTTCCGGCTGATGCACGAGGTCCACGACCGCGCCCGGAACGGGCCGACCGCGCCTGCGGACGGTCCCTTCGATGGCGCCGTCCTCCGCGGCGGAGAAGCGTACCTCCG
>JAHEIK010000294.1 GCA_024639415.1 Planctomycetota bacterium | reverse complement strand
GTGGACTTCTACGACACGTACTACGTGCCCAACAACGCCACGTTGGTGGTGGCTGGGGCGTTCAGCAGCGAGGCGATCAAGCCTCTCATCGAGGGCCTGTTCGGCTCGATCCCGCGCGGCAAGGAGCCGCCGCGCCGCTCGGCTCCCGCGGTCGGCTTCGAGCGCGTCGAGCGCGTCACCGTGACCGACAAGGTGCAGTTCCCGCGCGTGACGATGGCCTGGCACACGCCCGCGTTCTACCGCTCCGGTGACGCCGAGATGGACCTGGTCGCGTTCGCGCTCGGCACGGGCAAGAACGGCCGGCTCTACAAGCGCCTCGTGCACGACGAGCAGATCGCCGTCGACATCAGCGTGGGTCAGACCAGCCTGCGTCTCGGCTCCGTGTTCCGGATCGACTGCTACGCGAAGCCGGGTGTGGACCTCGCGCGCGTCGAGGCCATCGTCGAAGAGGAGCTCGCCCGCTTTCAGCAGGACGGTCCCACGGAGCGCGAGCTGAAGCGGGCGCGTGCCGAGTTGGAGACCTCGACCTGGACCGAGCTCGAGTCGCTCGGCGACGTCGCCGACCGTCTCAACCACTACGACGCCTACCTCGGGCGTCCCGATGCCGTGGCGTGGGATCTCGCCCGCTACGCCAAGGCCTCGTCCGAGAGCGTGCGTGCCTGGTCGCGGCAGGCGCTGCCGCTCGAGCGCAGGTTGGTGCTGCGCGTCGTGCCCAAGGCTGCGCCCCAGGCCGACCTGCCTTCGCGCGACAAGCGGCCGGCCGACATGGCCCAGGCCGCCTACACGCCCCCGACGCCGGAGCTGTTCCGTTTGGAGAACGGGCTCAGCGTCTGGCACGTGCGCCGCGCGGGGATACCGCTCCTCGAGGCGCGGCTGCTGCTGCCGGGCGGCTCGATCGTCGTGCCGCCTGCGCAGGCCGGAGCCGCCAGCTTGGCCGCCGACATGCTGCTCGAAGGGGCCGGTGAACTGAATGGCCTGGGCTTCGCCGATGCCCTCGATGTCCTTGGCGCGAGCATGAGCACGGCGGCACTGCGCGAGGGTACGAGCGTGATCCTGCGCGTGCTGCAGCGCAACGCGGATCCTGCGTTCGCTTTGCTCGGTAGCGCGCTCACCGCGGCGACCTTCGACCCCAAGGCCTTCGCGCGCCAGAAGACGCTGCAGCGCGAGGCGCTGCGTGGATTGCTGGACGACCCGGAGGAGCTGGCCCGTCAGACGGCGACCCAGGCGTACTACACCACGCCCGCTGGTCCCGGAAGCTATGCAGCGCCGGTGGGCGGCTACCCCGCCACGGTCGAGGCGCTGACCGTGCAGCACGCGAAGGCACACCACGACCGCTGGCACGCGCCGCTGGGCGCGACCCTGTTGACGGCGGGCGACATGAGCACGGCGGAGATGAAGGCGCTCGTGCAGAAACACCTCGGCGCGTGGAAGACAACCGGACTCCGGCCTGCGATCCGTCATGGTGCGCCGCCCGCATCGGAGTCGCTGCGCGTGATCGTCGTCGAGCGGCCGGACGCAGCACAGACGGTCGTGCGCTTCGTCTATCCCGGCGTTGGCTTCCAGTCGGATGAGCGCGTTCCGCTGCACGTGCTGAACACGCTCTTCGGCGGTAGCTTCACGAGTCGGCTCAACGCCAACCTGCGCGAGAAGCACGGCTACACGTACGGTGCATGGTCTGCGTTCTCTCCCATGAACCAGCGTGGTCTGTTCCTCGCCGGCGCCAACGTGCAGACGGACAAGACGGGCGCAGCGCTGCGTGAGTTCCTGGCCGAGTTCCGGCGTGTTCGCTCGGGCGGTGTGACCGCAGGGGAAGCGCTGAAGGCGCGCGAGACCGTGCGAGCGGAGTTCGTCCAGTCCTTCGAGACGCTCTCCGGCGTGCTGGGTT
This sequence comes from Planctomycetota bacterium, assembly GCA_024639415.1. GTDB lineage: Bacteria > Planctomycetota > PLA2 > PLA2 > JAEUHO01 > JAHEIK01. The sequence continues at coordinate 3,549 of JAHEIK010000294.1, read as the reverse complement.
CCTACGCCGTTCTCGCGCGCCATGGCCTGCCTCCCGAGACTCTTGCCGGCACCCTGGCGCACGTCGCTGCCTGCACCCCGGAGCGCCTCGACGCGCTCGCCAAGGCGCACATCGCCCAGGGCGGGGGCGTCCTGGTGCTGGTGGGGGACCGAGCGGCCATCGAGCGGCAGTTGTCGGGCCTGGGGCTGGCAAAGCCCAAGTATCTGAGCGCTGAGGCGGCCTTGGCCGGTGGCGTCGCGCGCTGAGGAGCCGCGAGGCTTACAGCGGGCTAGCAGCACGGGTGAAGCATCCGTCCAAATGGGCTCAAGGTGCCCCCCGGGGACGTGTCGAGAGGGATCCGGTACCAGACCGTGCTCCGGAGTCGCCATGCCTCATCGCAAGTACAAGCGCACGCGCAAGCTGATCCAGCCCAAGTTCCAACTGAAGGTCGCCTTCGCCTGCCTCGGCATCGCCGTGATGGCGACGCTCGTCCTGACCGTCCTGCTCAACCAGGTCGTGTTGGACTTCGCGGACAAGGGGTGGATCGACTCCGCACGAGTCGAGCAGGAGTGGGTCGGCGTACTGACGGTGAAGCTCCTGATCGCGCTTGCCGTGCTCACCCCGATGACGCTCGCTCTGGGCGTCATCCTCATGCACCGCATTGCGGGACCGCTGTACCGCTTCCGCCAGTTCATGGCTGCCGTTGCCCGCGGCGAGCACCCGAACGAGTGCCACTTGCGCAAGGGCGACGAGCTGATGGACTTCTGCGAGCTGCTGAACAAGTTCACGGCGCCTATTCGTGACGGCACCGTGGATCACAAGGTGTTCGGCGCCTCTGTGAACGGCGAGCTACCCGTCCAGGAGAGCCCGGACGTGGGCGACAGCGCTCCGACCGAGCGCACCGAGCGCGTACCCGCCCTCAAGAGCTGAGATCGCACGCCCGGCTGCCGAGGCGCGCGTCACATGCAGGACCTCCCGGGTGATCCACGCGAAGTCCTCTGCACGCAGTCGCAGGTTCGCCAGCGGATCCTCGAGGTGGGCGTCGAAGCCGGCTGAGAAGAACACCAGCTGCGGCTGAAACGCGGCAAGGCGCTCGAACCACGCCGCGCCGACGGCTTCTCGGAAGCCAGCGCCATCGGTGCCCGCCGGCAGCGGGACGTTCACGATGTGGTCGCTGTGTGTGTCCGTCCCGGTGTACGGATAGAGCGGACTCTGGAACGAGTTGCAGAGGAGGGCACGCGGCTCGTCGAGCAGCAGGTCCTCCGTCCCATTGCCGTGATGGACGTCGAAGTCGATGACGGCCACGCGCTCGAAGCCTCGAACGGCCAGGGCGTGCGCCACGCCGATGGCGATGTTGCCGAAGAGGCAGAAGCCCATCGTGCGCGCGCGCGTGGCGTGGTGGCCCGGCGGGCGCACGTTGCAGTACGCCGCGTCGAGGTCTCCGGCCGCCACGAGGTCCACGGCGTGGACGACGGCGCCTGCGGCCCGTAGAGCGGCCTCGACGGACCGGGGCCCGATGGAGGTGTCTTCGTCCAGTTGGACGAGTCCCTTGGCCGGTGCGGCAGCCAGCACGCCGGAGACGTAATCGACCTCGTGGACGCGCTCGATGTGCTCACGCGTGGCGAGCGGAGCCTCGATGACGTGCAGACTGTCCCGAAGGCCGGCTGCTCCGAGGGCGTCGTCCACGGCGCCAATGCGCTGGGGGCACTCGGGATGCCACTGGCCCGGGTCGTGCTCGACGCAGACGGGATGCCAGAGCCAGCCAAGCGTGCGCATGGAGCGCGGCCTCCTCAGCCGCGAGTCATGAGGGAGTGTAGCGGCCCCCTCCCGGCGCGATACTCTCGGGCCGTGACGATGCCCCAGCCCCTTCCCGTGCTCGCCCTGGTCCTGCTCGCTCTGGGGACGCTCGCAGGCGGATGCGGCGAGAGGTCGCCGCAAGGAGAGCCCGCCATGACCCAGTCCGCGACGAAGTTGGCGACGCTTGGAGCCGGCTGTTTCTGGTGTGTGGAGGCCGTGTTCCAGGAACTCGACGGGGTCGTCGACGTCGAGTCGGGGTACACGGGCGGCCTCCTCGAGAATCCCACCTACAAGCAGATCTGTTCCGGTACGACGGGGCACGCCGAAGTCACCCAGATCCGCTACGACCCCGAGCGCATCTCCTTCGCGAAGCTGCTCGAGGTGTTCTGGAAGACGCACGATCCGACGACCCTCAACAGGCAGGGGGCGGACGTCGGCACGCAGTACCGCTCCGCGATCTTCTTCCACGATGAGGAGCAGCAACGCGTGGCGATCGAGCTGAAGCAGAAGCTCGACGAGTCCGGGGCCTTCGCCGCTCCGATCGTCACGGAGATCGTGCCGCTTGGTACGTACTACCCCGCCGAGGCCGACCACCAGGACTTCTACACCCGCAACCCGTCGCAGGGCTACTGCCGCGCGGTGATCCAACCCAAGCTGGAGAAGTTCCGCAAGGCCTTCGCGGATCACTTGCGGTAGGCGCTTTGGCGGGTCCCTGTTCGCCCCCGTGAACGTCTGCGTCACCTCCCATGCGGCCTGCGGTCGCACGGGGCCCGTTGGTGTATCGGACGCCACATGCACGCTTCGCCAGCTCTCCCACGCGGCCTCCGGCCGCGCGGGGCCCGCGGGTGTATCGGACGCCACATGCACGCTTCGCCAGCTCTCCCACGCGGCCTCCGGCCGCGCGGGGCCCGCGGGTGTATCGGACGCCACATGCACGCTTCGCCAGCTCGCGTGCGTGGCCGTGCCTCTGCCCGTGCCTCTGCCCGTGCCTCTGCCCGTGCCCACGGCTGATCGCACGTACCCGGTAGGGGCGGGCTGCATGCCCGCCCGAGGGCCTTCTTCGGGACTCGGACTTACCAGGTAGGGGTGGCCCCCGTGGCCACCCCCTCGGTTCCACGGCGCGAACGCGCCAAGGCGCCTCCGGCCGGCGGTGCATTGCGGCCGCCACGCACACATCGACGCACGACGGTTCGACGAGGACGCGGGTGGGCAATCAGCCCACCCCTACGGGGTAAGTCCGGATTGGAGAGGCCCGCCCTCGGGCGACCACCGAGCGTCGACACCTTCGGCGTCTCGCTCCAGGGTCGCCCCTGCGGCCCAAGGTGGTGTCGGACGCGCCTTACGCCATACCCGCGTTCACGCCAAGCCATCGTCCAGGAACGTCACGAAGGGTGTCATGAGCCGGAAGCGCCGCGTGACCTCCTTCACGAGATCGGGCGTGGTCGCGAGCTTCACGGGCAGCTGCGTGCGGAAGTACAGCTGCTTGTGCTTCAGGAGTTCGCCCGCGGGATGATCCGCCGGCCAGCCGCGCGGGACGCGCTTGAGCTTCTCACCCTGGACTTCGCCCATCGCGTCACGCAGCGGCTTGCGCTTGCAGAGTCGCTCGAACGCCGTCTGGTTTTCGACCAGATGCGCCCGGAGCTTGGCCAACTGCGGCGTGCCGGCCATGTACGAGCCGCCCACGACATCCACGCCCTTGGCCGAGACTTGCACCCAGAAGCCCGCGCACTCCTCCTTCTTGCGCCCCTGATGACCGAAGCGCGCCGCCAGGTA
>JAHEIK010000293.1 GCA_024639415.1 Planctomycetota bacterium | reverse complement strand
CACGGCCGTGAAGGCCATGGGCTTCGAGAAGTTGCCCGGCCTCACCAGGCTCCAAGCGCTCAAGAAGAACCAGAACCAGGTGCTCATCGAGGGGGAGGCCGACGCCGTCGAGATGGTGCTCGACGCCATCGCGTACTTCGACGTGGCCCAGCCGCAGGTCTTCATCGAGGCCAAGGTGATCGAGGTCACCTACGACTCGAACTTCGAGTTCGGTCTCGACTATCTGCACGACCGGGCCGCGAACGGCCCGAACACCTTCTTCCGCGGCGCGGGCGCGACGCTGAACCCGCCCTCGTTCCTGCGCTCGGGCTTCGCCCCGGGCTTCCCGTTCCAGGGCTCGTCGGCCGCCTTCGGCTTCGTCGGCAAGAAGCAGATGGACTTCGGCGACTTCAGCCTCAACTACCAGGCGCTGCAGATCAACGGGAAGGCGGAGATCCTCTCGCGGCCCTCGATCATCGCGACCCAGGGCATCAAGGCCACGGTCAGCACCGACGAGACGATTCCCATCGTGGCGCTCAACTTCGCCAACCGCAACGACGAGCAGTTCCGCTCCACGAACGTCAAGACGGGCGTCAAGCTCGAGGTCACGCCCAAGCACGTCGGAGAGCAGTTCGTCACGCTGCAGGTCAGCCCGCGCGTCCAGGGTGCGGACGCCCTGGCCGCGACGCGCACCGGCGGCACCTTCGCTCCCATCCAGACGGTCCGCGAGGCCAGCACGCAGGTGACACTCGGGGACGGCGAGACGCTGGTCATTGGTGGCCTCTACACGAACCGCACGTCGACGGAGAAGGCGAAGACGCCCTTCTTCAGTGACATCCCGTTCCTGGGCGAGCTCTTCACGCGCACCCGCGAGACCAAGCAGAAGACCGAGCTGATCTTCATCCTGACGCCGCACATCGTGCGCAAGACGGCCGATCTGAAGATCGTGGTCCCGCCCAAGGAGCTGGAACGTCTCGAGGCGCGCGGCGAGAAGGGCAAGTGCGGCACCGACTGTGGTGAGCCGCTGCCGATGCCGAAGCCGTGCATTCCCAAGCCTCCGGGCTGGGGCGCACAGCTCGAAGACGACTAGCCACGCATGCGTGTCGTCGTCCACGTCCTGATCTCCGTGCTCACGGCTTCCTTGCTCGTGGGCTGCGCGACGCAGCGCCGCACGGGTGCGCCCCTGATCCGCGCCGGTGATGTGCGCGTGGTCACGGACGACGGCCCGTGGCGGCCGGTCGCCGAGGAGGAGGAGATCGGCGGTCCGTGGCGCGTGGCGAACGGCGGCTTCGAGAGCCCGCTCGAGCCGCTCACGCGCGAGCCGCTGGAGATCGCCCCGGCGGAGGAGCCTGCACTGCTTCAGCCCGCGATCGTGGAGGTCGAGTCCACGGCGCCCAAGCTGGCCATCCCGCGCCGGCGGGCGCGCGCGGAGGCCCGCCCCGTCGGCAAGCGGGTGGGCAAGAGCCACGCGCACCTGGCGCGCGACCACTTCGTCGACTACCCGACGCGCATCGTCGCACAGAAGATCACGCTGCACGTCCCGCCGGCCCTGGCGGGCCGGGCGCGCGTGCGGGGTGAGCATGTGGACGTACGCATCGCCGGCCGGCGCCAGGCGGTGGGGGATGCGCGGCTCACGCTGGGTGAGCTGACGCTGGAGGGCGCGCGCGTGACCTTGCGCACACGCACGGACGGTCGGGACGACCTGCAGATCATGGCGCGTGGCGACGTGCAGTTCGTGGCCGAGGTTCGCGGGAACATCCTGCGCGAGCAGGGACTGCGCAGCCTGCTGATCACCAACGACCAGGTGGTTCCGCTCCGGTAGGGGCCTACGGGCCCTACTTCAGGGGAACCACAAGACGCAAAGCAGAGCAAAGAACGCAAAGGAAGACGCAGGCGCCGTGCGACCGGTGCAGGTGGGCGAGCCGGACGCAAGCGGCGTGCGCGTGCAGCCCGACGTCGAGTTGAGCTCGCCGGTGGCTTGCCTCCGACTTCGCGTCTTTGCCCACCTTCGCGTCTTGCCGGGCATCACGGACGATCGCGAGGGTGCCGTGCTGTTCGGTTACGCTCAGCGCCATGAGTGATGCGTCCCACCTCCTCAGGCCCGGCTCCTTCGCAAACAAGACAGCCTTCGTGACCGGTGGCGGCACGGGGCTCGGCCTCGCCGTGGCCACGCGCATGGGACGGCTTGGCGCCAACGTCGTGTGCGCCAGCCGCAGCCTCGAGCACCACGAAGAACTCCTCGCCCGCGGCACGTCCGAGGGCTTCGAGGTCATGAGTGCGCAGCTCGACGTGCGCGAGCCCGGCGACGTCAAGCGCGTCGTGCGCGAGGCGTGCGAGCGCTTCGGTCGCATCGACGTCCTGATCAACAACGCCGCCGGCAACTTCGTGCGCCCCGCCATGCTGCTCGCACCCAAGGGCTTCAAGGCGGTCATCGACATCGCGCTGAACGGCGTGTTCTACGTCTCGCGCGAGGTCGGCCGCCGCATGCGCGAGGGCGGCGGGACCATCGTCAACATCTCCGCGCCGTACGCCTCCACGGGCAAGCCCGGCGTCGTGCATTCCGCGTGTGCCAAGGCGGGCGTGGAAGCCATGACCCGCTCGCTGGCCTCGGAGTGGGCGCAGTTCGGCATCCGCGTGAATGCGGTCTCGCCGGGCCCCTTCGTCTCCAAGGGCGCGGCCGATCGTCTGTGGCCCAGCGAGGAGATGGAGCAGCAGGTGCTTGGCCAGATCCCCCTCGGCCGCTTCGGCACGGCCGAGGAGGTTGGGGAGTTGGTCTGCCTGCTGGCGAGCGACGCGACCCCCTGGGTCACGGGCGCCGTCTGGCTGGCGGACGGCGGCTGGACCCTGCCGCAGGCGATGGTCGAAGGCGACGTCGCCCGGGTCGTTCGCCGCAAGCCAACAGATACGCCCTCAGAACCCACGACCTGACACCTGGGTTGCTACACTCCCGCGTCACTCTGGGCGAAGGGAGAGGCATGCCATGAAGATCCGCAACCTGGGCTTCAGACAGAGCTTCCGGCTTCTTCACGGGATCCTCTTTCTAGGACTGCTGATCCTGCTCGCGGCGGCTACGCAGGTCGTCGCCATCGATCCCTCCACGGCTCTCTGGGTGGGCGCAGGCCTGCTGGCCCTGATCCTCGTTGTCGGGCAGTTCGTGCTGGTGCGCCCGCTGATCCAGAGCCTCGACATGCTGCGGGTCCGCCTCGGGGAGCTGGCGGAGGCGGATGGCGATCTGACCGATCGCATCGAAGTCGACTCGGACGGTGAGGTCGGCGCGATCGCCGCCTCGTTCAATCAGTTCGTCGAGAAGATCGCCGGGCTGGTCAACGCCGTGCGCAAGTCGAGCGTGCAGCTCACGTCGACCTCCACCGAGATGGCGGCCACGAGCCGCGAGCAAGAGGCCACGGTCAATGCCTTCGGTTCGTCGACGAACCAGATCGCCGCTTCCGTCCAGCAGATCTCTGCCACGGGCACCGAGTTGATGAAGACCATCGACGACGTGCAGGAGATCGCGCGCACGTCCGCTTCGCTCGCCGATACCGGTCGCGACCGGCTCGAGACGATGGAGGCGACGATGGCGCAGCTGACCGACAGCAGCTCTTCCATTTCCGGCAAGCTCTCGATCATCAACGAGAAGGCCGGCGACATCACGTCCGTCGTCACGACGATAACGAAGGTCGCCGATCAGACGAACCTGCTCTCCGTCAATGCGGCCATCGAAGCCGAGAAGGCCGGCGAGTACGGGCGGGGCTTCCTCGTCGTCGCGCAAGAGATCCGTCGTCTCGCCGACCAGACGGCCTCGGCGACGCTCGACATCGAGCAGACCGTGCAGGAGATGCAGACGTCGGTCTCGGCCGGCGTCATGGAGATGGACAAGTTCGCCGACCACGTCCGCCGCAGCGTGCGCGTTGTCGGAGAAGTCGGCACGCAACTCGGATCGATCATCGCCGAGGTCGAGCGCCTCACACGGCGCTTCGACTCCGTAGGGGAGGGCATGAAGAGCCAGGCCACAGGCGCCGATCAGATCAACGAAGCCATGCGCTCGCTCAACGACACGGTGCAGCAGGCGGTCACGTCGCTGCGCGAGGTGACGTCCGTTGCGGAGGACCTCCGCGGCGCGGCCAGCACGCTGAATGGCGAGATCGGCAAGTTCCGCCTCGAGGCCTAGGCGGACGGAGCAAGCATGCAAGCGGTGGTCTTCCACGTCGGCCCGGAGCGCTTCGCGATCGACACGTCGTCGGTCGCCGAGGTCGTTCCGGGCATTCCTGCGCGTCCCGTGCCGGGCGCGCCGGAAGCCATGACCGGCGTGATCGAGTACCGCGGCACCGTCGTCCCCGTGCTCGACCTGTGCCGCCTCTTCGGCCGGGGCGACTGCCCTTCCAAGCTCTCCAACCGGATCCTCGTCTGCGATCTCACGCGCACCGGTCGTCGCTGGGGGGAGCAGGCCGAGCACACCGAGTACCTCGGTGTGCTGGCCGAGGACGTGACGCGCGTCACCACGCTCGACCCCGACGCACCGGGGAGCCATCCCGGCCCGGCGACGGACGGCTTCGGCGGGCTGGGGCGCATCCTGCGTGACGGTGACGGACTCGTGCAGTTGGTCGAAGTCGACGAACTCGTGCCCGCCGACGTGCTGGCTTCGCTCCGTCGGAAGGCGGTCGAGGGGTCCGGATGACACACGGCCGCATCCAGGAACGACTCACGACGCTGCTCGGGCTCGACCCGGAGGCGCTCAGCCGCATCGGTCTCGCGGCCGCGGTACGGCGCCGCATGAGCGCGCTCGAGCTCGAGGACGAGGCGCACTATGCCGATCGACTCGACGTGGACCTCGCCGAGTTCGAGCGGCTGGCCATGGCGGTGATGGTCCACGAGACGAGCTTCTTCCGCTATCCGGCGTCGTTCGACCTCATCGTGCGCGAGGCGCAAGCCCGGCTGCACGCCGACGCCGAACACACGTTCCGCGTGCACTGTGTCGCCAGCTCCACCGGAGAGGAGCCGTCCTCGATCGTCATGGCGCTGCTCGACGCCGGACTCGACCTGGATCGGGTGCACGTCGACGCCACGGATGTGAGCGAGCGCGCGATTGCGTACGCGCGCCGCGGCACGTATCGACCGGGCCGGGTGGAGCGTCTGCCGGAGGCCGTTCGGTCGCGCTGGTTCACGCAGCGGGAGGATGGCTACGAGCTCACGTCGCAGATCCGTGAGCGCGTCCGCTACGCGCAGGCCAACGCGCTGGACCAGGGCTTCGGCGTCGACGCACCGTCCTACGACGCGCTGTTCTGCCGCAACCTGTTGATCTACCTCGTGCCCGAGGCGCGTCAGCGCCTGTTGCGCAGGCTGCGTGAGATGCTGCGTCCCGGGGGCTTGCTCTTCGTCGGGCACGCCGAGGTCGCGGCCCTGCGTGACGCGGGTCTCGAACTCGCCGCGCCGCCTGAGGCCTTCGCGTGCCGCTTGGTCGCGCAGCGCCC
>JAHEIK010000292.1 GCA_024639415.1 Planctomycetota bacterium | reverse complement strand
AAGGACACGCTGCGCATCGACAAGGCGCTCCAGATCACGAAGTTCCGCATGGACCGGGCCGGCGTCGAGTTGGCAAGCCTCGCCGTGATCATGGCCACGCGGGGCGCAGACGATCCGCGTGCCTACGCCTTCCGGCGGCCGTTCCTCGTCGCCCTGCGCAAGCGCGGCGCGCCCCTGCCGTACTTCCTGCTGTGGGTCGAGGACGCGAACCTGCTCATTCCCGTCAAGAGCGGAGCGGACAAGGGCGACTGACGTTTGCTCTGAGGCGTGTGCTACGAGCCGAAGACCGTGCGCAGCAGCTCGGTGACGCGCGCCGCCGGATCCGTGCGAATGCGCCGCTCTTCTTCGCCCAGCACCGTGAAGAGGCCGAGCAGCGCCTTGTCGATCACGTACTCGTTGACGTCGAAGCTCAGCTTCGGCACCGCGGGGATGCGGTTGTAGCTGGCAGCGAAGTCGCCGTAGGTGCGCGCAAGGCCCACCTGCGCCATCTTGGCCTGCACGATCGGGCTGTAGCGCGCGCGCAGCGGAGCGGAGGTCGTGCGGCGGAAGAACTCCGTCGCGGCCGTCTCACCGCCGTCGAGGATGCCCTTGGCGTCGCGGATGGTCATGCGCTTGATGGCGTCGAGGAAGATCGGCCCGGCTTCGGCGGCGGCCAGCTCTGCAGCGCGGTTCATCTGCGTCTGCAGCTGGTCGACGTGGCTGCCGAGCCCGACGCGGCGCATGACGTCCGCCGCCGGCCGCACCTGCTCCGGAAGGAGAATACGGATCATGGCGTTGCCGAGGTAGCCGTTCAGCGTGGACGTCCGCCGGACCGTGTTGTTCGTGCCCACCTCCAGCGCCTGCTTCAGGCCGGCGGCGATGGTGCCCTGGTCCTTGCCGCCGCCGCCGAGTCCGGCCGCGGCGCCGATCAGATCGTCGAGTCCACCGGCGTCCGTGGAGGAGCAACCCGGCACGGCGGCGAGGACGAGGAGCAGGACGGCGAGGACGGCAACGTGGGGCATGCGCATGGTGGGTCTCCGAGTTGCGTAGCGTACGGTCCGATCCGCCGCATCCGATGGAGGACGCGAGCGGCGTTCGTCCGTCTCGCCCGGGATGCGGCGGGCGGTCACCGTTCTTGACCCGCAGGCCCTCTGCGAGGGATACCGGGCCCCAGGAGCGGACGACTGCATGCGGCGACACCCGGCCAATCCCATCCTCACGCGCGAGGACATCCCCGACCTCGGCGGCAGCGTGCGCGACGTCAGCTCCGTCTTCAACCCCGGCGCCATCTGTCTGGACGGGATCACGTACCTCCTGCTGCGCGTCCAGACGCGCGGGCGGGAGACCGCGTGGATGCTTGCCGAGAGCGAGGACGGCGAGCACTTCACCGTGCGCCCCAAGCTGCTCGAAATCGAGGGCCTGTCGGACCTGCCGGTGCCCGTCCACCACGCGTACGACGCACGGCTCACGCGACTGGGGGGCGTTGTGTACGCCGTCTTCGCCGTCGACTCGGACCGGGGCTGCCACCTGGCGATCGCGCGCACGGCGGATCTCGAGCGCTACGAGATCGTCGGCTTCGACACCTCCGAAGAGAAGCGCAACGGCGTGCTGTTCCCGTGCCGCTGGGACGACGCCGCGTGGCGCCTCGAGCGCCCCAATCACAGTGCGGCGGACGGCAGTGACTTCTCGGGCGACACGATCGTCCTGGCCCGCTCCCAGGATCTGGTGACGTGGGAGCGCGTGGCGCCCGTCGCGCAGGGTCGCTGGCACTACTTCGACGAGCGCATCGGCCCCGGCCCGCCCCCGTTCCGCGTCGCCGAGGGCTGGCTGTGCATCTACCACGGCATCGCTACGCACGCGGCCGGGGGCGATCTATACCAGGCCGGCGCGCTGCTGCTGGACGCGGACGATCCGTCCGTCGTGCTGGGCCGCAGCCGCGAGAACGTCTTGGAGCCGCGTGCGATGTACGAGCACGTGGGACAGGTGCCGAACGTCGTCTTCCCGTCGGGTGTCGTGGTCGAAGGGCATGCGCCGCACGAGATCGCCGCGCCCGACGCTCGTGTGCGCATCTACTACGGAGCGGCCGACACCTGCATCGGCCTGGCCACCACCACGCCGGCTGAACTCCTCGCAGCCTGCCGGGACTGAACCATGACGAGCACGCCGCCTGCCGCCCCGACCGACGCCTACGTGGTCTCCCATACCCACTGGGATCGCGAGTGGTACCTCACGTTCCCGCGCTTCCGGGTCGCCCTCACCCGCATCGTGCGTGGCGTGCTCGACGCGCTGGAGAACGATCCGCATTTCGAGCACTTCTGCCTCGACGGGCAGGCGATCGTGCTCGAGGACCACGTCGCCATCCATCCCGAGGACGAGGAACGCATCCGGCGCCTGGCCGAGGCCGACAAGCTCTCGCTCGGCCCCTGGTACATCCTGCCGGACGAGTTCCTCATCAGCAGCGAGTCGACGGTGCGCAACCTGCTGCTTGGCCACAAGGTGGCCTCGCGCTTCGGGCCCGTGCAGCGCGTCGGCTACATGCCCGACAGCTTCGGGCACGTCGCGCAGGTACCCCAGATCCTGCGGCAGGCGGGGCTGGACTCGTTCGTCTACACGCGCGGCAACGGCAGCGAGATCGACCGGCTCGGCTGCCTCTATGACTGGTCCGCGCCCGACGGCAGCACGGTCCTGGCCGTCAACCAGGTGCGCGGCTACTGCAACGCCGCCGGCCTGGGCTTCGACGAGATCTGGCACGCGCACACGCAGCGCAGCGTCAAGCTCGAGCGCGCGATCGAGCAGGTGACCGAGCTGTTCACTGCGATGGGGGAGCAGCAGGCGGGCGAGATCGTCCTGCTGAACAACGGCTGCGACCACTTCCCGGTGCAGCAGGACTTCGGCGCGGTGCTCGGCGCCCTCGGCGAGGCGTTCCCGGGTACGCGCTTCCAGCACACCGACCTGCAGGCCTTCGTGGATGCGATACGGGCGGAGGCGAAGCCGCGCGAGTCGTTCATGGGCGAGTTGGCCGGCGGCCGCCTGCACCACATCTTGTCGGGGGTCTGGTCAGCACGCATGCCGCTCAAGCAGGCCAACGATCGTTGCCAGACCCTGCTGAGCGGCTGCTGGGAACCCCTGGAGGCCTACGCGCACTTCGTCCTGGGCCGACCGTACGCCGAGGGACTCCTCGAGCACGCGTGGAAGAAGCTGCTCGAAAACCACCCCCACGACTCGATCTGCGGCTGCTCGATCGACGAGGTCCACCGCGACATGGAGCCGCGTTTCCGCGAGGTCGAGGAGACCGCCGAAGCCGCGATGGGGGAACACCTGCGCGCGCTGCTGCCCACGTTCGCGCGCAGCGCCGAGGACGACGGCGAGACGGCGCTGTGCGTCTTCAACCCACTGCCCACGCCGCAGCATGGGGTCGTGGAGCGCCTCGTCGTGCTGCAGCCGGGTGAAGTCGGCCACCAGACGTTCGCGGTCGTCGACGATGCGGGTGCCTCTATGCCCATGGAAGTCGCGGCAGTCGATCACGCGGAGCGCTTCTGGGGTATCGACTACCGCCAGACGCTCTGGTGCGAGGATCAGCGGGAGCGCTTCGAGACCTACAAGGCCGAGATGGGCGCGCGCATCCTGAAGTCCGGCGCGGACGAGGAGGGGGCCGACCGCTTCGTGCTTCTGCGCTTCCTGGCGCCCCTGCCGCCCGTCGGCCACGCGCGCTTCCGCCTCACCACCGACGTCGCGCGCAGCGACGCTGACGGGCGTGCGGACGCGGTGCGCGTCGACGGCAACCGTCTCGAGAACGACGTGCTTGCCGTCGTACTGCACGCCGATGGGACCCTGGACCTGGAAGACAAGCGCGCCGGGCTGTTGCATCGTGGTCTCAACGTGCTGGAGAGCACCGAGGACGTGGGCGACGAGTACGACTACTCGCCCGCGTCCGAGGGCCTCACCGTCACGAGCCGGGGGGCGCGGGGCGAGGTGCTGCAGGTGGAGCACGGTGCGTTGCGTGCGACGCTGGAGGCGCGCTTCGTACTGGACCTGCCCTCGGCCATCCGGCTGGATCGTGTGGCGCGCGAGGAGGCGACGGTGACTTGTCCGGTTCGGGTCCGCGTCACGCTCGACGCCGGTCGGGCCGTGGCGGACATCGACGTCCGCTTCGAGAACTGCGTGAAGGACCACCGCCTGCGCGCCTTGTTCCCGACGGCGATCCGGACGGACCACCTCGTCTCCGACGGTCACTTCTACGAGAACGTACGCGCGCTCGATCTGCCCGCGGACGACGACTGGGTGCAGCCGCATCCGGGCACCTTCCCGCAGCAGGACTTCTCGCTTGTAGACGGCGAGGACGGCGGCCTCGCCCTCTTCAATCGCGGGCTGCCGGAGATCGCCTGCACTCGAGAGGAGCACGGGACGACCATCGCCCTCACCCTCCTGCGCTGCGTCGGCTGGCTCTCGCGCGACGACTTCCCGACGCGGCGGCACAGCAACGCCGGCCCGACGATCCCCACACCGGACGCGCAGTGCCTTGGGGCACAGCGCTTCCGCTATGCCCTGATGCCCTTCGCTCCAGAAGGGCGCAGGGATGTGCGCCGCGCCAGTCGCGCGTGGCACACTCCCGTGCCGGTCGTGCAGGGCGTCATGGATCGTTCGGTGCCCGGTGGTGTGGGTCTCGTGCAGCTCCATCGCTCCGAGGGCGCCGAGGTGACGGCGGTGAAGAAGCACGCCGCGCGTGACACCTTGATTGTGCGGCTCTTCAACGCCACGAGCACTGCGATCGAGGCCCGGCTCGTGGCGACACTGACCGTCGCGCGTGCCTGGCGCGTGGACCTCTTGGAGAGGCGCGCGGAGGAGCTCGCCTGCGGCCGCTCCGTGGACCTGATGTTGGGTGCCCACGAGATCGCGACGGTCGAGCTGGAGTTCGAGGCTTGAGCGATCCGCGCCACTACCGCTGCCTGCGCGTCGCCCAGCCGCCAGCCTTGACGGGGCGCATGGATGACGACGTCTGGGCGGCGCTGCCGTGGACCGAGGACTTCGTGGATATCGAGGGCGACACGAAGCCCGTGCCGTGGCACCGCACGCGCGCCAAGCTCGGCTGGGACGACGAGCACCTCTACGTCGGGGCGTACCTCGAGGATCCGCACGTGCAGGCAACGCTGACAGAGAAGAACGCCGTCATCTTCCATGACCCCGACTTCGAGATATTCCTGGACCCCGACGGCGACACGCATCACTACTACGAGTTCGAGATCAACGCCCTCGGAACGATCTGGGAGCTGTACCTCGAGCGTCCGTACCACGCAGGCGGCCCGGTGCACGAGGGGCGCAACCTGCCCGGGCTGCGCAGCGCCGTCCATGTGCACGGCACGCTCAACGACCCGTCGGACGAGGACACCGGCTGGTCGCTCGAGGTAGCGCTTCCCTTCGCGGATCTCACGACGTTCGCCAAGGGCTGCCCCTGTCCGCCGCGACCGGGGGATGCGTGGCGCGTGA
>JAHEIK010000024.1:15413-17530 GCA_024639415.1 Planctomycetota bacterium | reverse complement strand
CCCAGCCCCGGGATCGTCCGCGGTACAATGCCGCTCCGCGCCGGAAGGATCGTCTTGCTGCGTGGCTCACTCGGTCCCTATGACATCGAAACGGAGCTGGGCTCCGGCGGCATGGGGTGCGTCTACCGCGCTCGTGTGACCGGCAGGGCGCCTGGACTCGCCGTCGGCACGCCCGTCGCTCTCAAGGTGATCCACCCACACCTGCTCGAGACGGCGAACTGCTTCAAGCGTTTCCTGCTCGAAGCGCAGCTGGGCAAGCGCGTGCGACACCCCAACGTCGTCCGTGCGTACGACTGCGACGCGGTGCGCGTCGACGGCCAGGATCACCACTTCCTCGTCATGGAGTACGTCGAGGGCCAGACGCTGCGTTCCCTGCTCGACGAGCTGAACTCCGTTCCCGAGGAGTTGTGCCGCCACATTGCGCGACAGATCGCTCGCGGCCTGCACGCGATCCACGAGGCCGGCGCCATCCACCGTGACCTCAAGCCGGAGAACGTCCTCATCACGGCGGAGCACGAGGTCAAGATCATGGATCTCGGCGTCGCACGACTGCCGGATGATCCGCTGCGCCTATCCCACACGGGACACTTCGTGGGCTCCGTCCTCTATGCACCCCCCGAGGCATTCAGACAGGGCGGCAAGGACATCGACGGACGGGCGGACCTGCACAGTCTCGGTGTGCTCCTCTATGAGATCGCGACCGGGCGCCATCCCTATCGGCACCACGACATGCGCGTCGTGCTGCGCATGGTCCTGACCCAGGAGCCGATCCGGGCAGGATCCGTCAATCCCCAGCTCTCGCCGTTCCTCGAAGAGGTGATTCACAAGCTGTGCGCGAAGAGCGCCGACGAGCGCTTCGGGGATGCCATCGAGTTGCTGGGCGTCCTCGAGGACGGCGAAGCGAGCGCGTGGTGGCAGTCGCATGCACGCGATCTCACGGCCCGGACGCGCCGACCGCTGCGCCGCATCCGCATTCCCCGCGAGACGACGCTGTATGGCAGGGACGACGAGCTGGCCGCCCTGCGGACAGCCTACGACGAGGCTCGCGGGGGTGATGCACGCGTGGTCCTGCTCGAGGGTGAAGCAGGCGTGGGCAAGACGCGCCTGGTCGACGAGTTCGTCGCTCGACTGCAGGCCGCCGACGAGGACGTCAACTTCCTCTACGGGTCGTACCCGCCCGGAGGCGCCGCCACCGTGGCCGGCGCGTTCAACACGGCCTTTCGCGAGCACTTCGGCATTGCAGGACTGCAGGAGACCCTCTCTCCCTACTTGGAGGCCACGCCCGTGCTGGTGCCGGCCTTCGCTGCGCTCCTGCGGGGGGAGTCCCCGCCGACGGGCTACGAACCGCTTACGAAGGACTCCCTCCAGACAGTCTTCATCCATGCGACCCAGGGCCTGGCAGAGGAACGCCCCACCATCGTCTTGATCGACGATCTGCACTTCGCTCCGGACGAGGGGCGCGCGCTCTTTGCGGCGCTCGCGCTCGCGGTACCGGGTCATCGTGTGTTTCTGGTCGGCGCCATGCGTCCCGGGGTGCCCAAAGCCTGGGCGGCAGAGGTCGAACGCCACGAACATGCGGAGCGTCTGCAGTTGCGCCGCCTGGGTCCCAAGGACCTGACGGCCTTGCTCGAGGACATCTTCGGCTCGAGTAGTCAGGCGGCGCGTCTCGGGCACGAGATCGCCCACAAGTCCGACGGCAATCCCTTCTTCGTCTTCGAGATCGTTCGCAGCCTGCGGGAGGCGGGGCAGTTGCGCAGGACCGAGGACGGCAGCTGGATCACGACGGAAGCCGTCACCGAGATCCAGGTTCCCGCGTCCGTGGCGGACATGGTCCACGCGCGGCTGGGGGCCCTCGACGAGGCGGACGGAGAGCTTCTGGACGTTGCGGCCTGTTGCGGCTTCCGTTTCGATCCTCTGCTCCTCGCTCGCGTCCAGACGAGCAGCGAGCTTGACGTGCTGCGGCGGTTGGGCCGTATCGAACGACTCCATCACCTCGTGCGCTCACACGGCAGGGGCTACACCTTCGATCACCACCAGGTGCAGGAGGTTCTCTACGGCAGCCTGTCCGAGCTGCTGAAGGAGCGCTACCACCGCGCGATCGCTGAGGTACTCGAGGC
>JAHEIK010000024.1:0-15403 GCA_024639415.1 Planctomycetota bacterium | reverse complement strand
CTGTGTCGATCTCTGCCGGCATGCCCTGCGCGGTCGCCTGCCGGAGGTGGTGCGTACCTATCTCATGTGCGCACTCGATGAGCTTGCCGGTGGTCACCTCAACGAAGCGGCGATCGAGCTCGCGAGTGTGGCTCTGGCCGCACCGGATCTGCTGCACGGCGTCGAGCGCTGCCGCGTCCTGCTGCGCAAGGCGGATCGCCTGCACCTGGTCGGTCGGCGCGCCGAAGAGCGAGCCGTGCTCGAAGAGGTGCTGCCCCTGGCCCTGGGCACCGAGGTCGAGGGCCTGGTCCACCGCGCGTGGGGGGAGCTCTGCATCGCGCTCTCAGAGCCCCAGCAGGCCGTCGACCACTTCCGGGCCGCTTGCGGCTTCGCACAAACGCGTGGCGACGAACACGCGGAGGCGGTCGCCCTCGGGCGCTTGGGCACGGCCTACTCGGCTCTGGGGCGATCCATCGAATCGTCCGAGCACCACAAGCGCTCGATCGCCATAGCGCGGAGAATCGGAAGCAGGCACGTGGAGGCCACGGCCACGGGCAACCTGGGCTTGGCCTCGATGGTCCGTGGCGACTACGAGCGCGCGCGCAGGCGCATCGAGCGCCACCTGCGGCTCGGACGGGAGGTTGGGAGTCTGCACAGCGAGGGCGTGGCAACCGGCAACCTCGGGCTCATCCTCTCGGATCTGGGTCGCACGGAAGAGGCGCGCACGTGCTTCCAGCGCAAGCTGACCATCGCGGGCGAGATCGGCGACCGCATGGGGCAGGCCGTGGCAACCGCGAACCTCGGCATGACGCTGCACACCCTCGGCCACTTCGAGGAAGCGCGGGCGTCCTACGCACGCTGCCAGGCCATCTCACGAGAGATCGGTACACGCGAGGGCGAGGCGAATGCAGCCGGCAACCTCGGCATGATCGAGTACAGCCTGGGCCGCTATCAGCGAGCCGCCGAGAGCTATGGCCGCGCCGCCTCCATCTCCCAGGACATCGGCGACGCCCTGGCCGAGGGGGACGCGCTGTCCAATCTCGGCACCCTGCAGGTCTCCCTTGGGCAGTGGGAGGAGGCGCGGGAGAGCCTCGAGCGTTCGCTCGCCCTCGTGCGTCCGCTGGGTGCCGTACGTCCCGAGGGCTACGCACTGCACGGCATGGCGTTGCTCGCCGAGGAGCAGGGGGACCTTGCAGCGGCCGACCGCCTCCTGGCCCAGGCCGTGGGACGCTGGCAGCGCATGGATGCGCGCGAAGCGCTGGCGGAGACCCGGCTCGCCATGGCGCGGCTTGCCCTCGGGCGCGAGCAGTGGAAGGCCGCGCGCGACCACCTGGATCAGGCGCTCGCCCACGGCGAGGAGGCGCAGGTGCCCGGCACCATTCTGCTCGCCCTCGTCCTGGCCACGCGCTTGCCTCGCGCCGAGGTCGGTCCTGCCTACGCGGCGCTGGCCGAGTACGAAGGGCGTGTCGGAGCGGCCGAGTGGATGGAGGCGCACCTCACCATGTACGGCGCGCGGCAGGAGTCCGAGCACCTCGAGGAGGCGTGCCGCGTGCTCGACTTCATCCTCCAGCATGCTCCTGCGGAGTGCCGCGCCGCCATGCGCGAGCGTGTCGGGCTGCACCGCGCGATCCTGGAGGCGTCGGCGGCAAGGGCCTGAGTGTGTGAGAGGCGCTGTAGGGACATCGCGACCCTGAGCCTGGCAAAGGGGAGTCGTTGCCCGACCCGTGCGTCGTCCGAGGCGCAATCGCCGGCCGCAACGGATGTCGCTGGATCCCGGTGCCGTCGGCTCGAAGGCTGAGGACGACCTCGCCCGCCCCCGGCAAGCGCGGCTTCGTGGGCTCGATCATTCGTGGGGTCGTGGGGGGCAGCGTGAGGGAGATGGAGTGAGGGAGAGAGCGTGAGGGAGGCCGGCAGGGTGGCGCTACGGCAGACCCCAGAGGACCCACGCCGCCCAATAGTAGGGGTGCTTCCACTTCTCCTGGGCGCGCACGTGGGCCTGGGCCTTGCGCAATGCGGTCGCGGCGGGCAGGCCACCACCCTTCTTCGGATTCCACAGCTCGTAGAACTTCACCATCAGCGCCTGCGTCGCCTCGTCGTCGACCTTCCACAGGCTCACGATCACGCGCGGCGAGCCTGCGAAGAGGAAGGCGCGCGTCAAGCCGACGATGCCTTCACCGCGCACCACGCGCCCCTTGCCCGTCTCGCAGGCCGACAGCGTCGCCAGGTCCGCGCGGATCGGGATGCGGAACACGTCGAGCGCCGTGAGGAAGCCGTCGTTCTCCCCGTCTGCAGTCAGCGCGAGCGAAGAGAGCGTCGGGTTCTGTGGATCGATCAGGCCATGGCAGGCGAGATGCACCGCACGTCGGCGTACATCGTCGGCGAGCGCCTTGCGCAGCTCCGTCTCGCTCGCCTGCTCGCCGAGCAGCACGTCGTCGCCGATGGCCTTGGCCTCGTCGCGCGTAGCAGCCAACCGGGCCAGCTTGCCGGCGCGACCGCCGCCGGCGCGCTCGCCGGAGCGCTGCTTGCCCTGCGCCGCTCCCTTGCGCACCTTGGCCCGCTTGCCGTACGCCGGATCGCCCAGGGCGAGCACGCGCTGCCCCCGCAGCTTGCCTTCGCCGCGCAGTCGCTTGTAGACCGAGGCCGACGGCACGTAGACGACTTCACGTCCTTGCAGCAGGAGCGAGAAGGGCAGGTAGGCGGTGATGCCGTCGGGACTCACGAGCACACGCACGACGCCGGGCGGCAGCCTGAGCGGCTCCGCAAGCAGCTTGCGCACCGCCCTGAGCTCCGACTCCTCGATATAGGGCTTGGCGCCCAGGAGCAGTGTCTCGCAGGCATCGGTGACGGCGGCCTTCGGCCCCAGATCCACGATGCGCGCTTCCTGCTTGGTGGCCACGAGGGCGACCGCGCGGGCCTCCGTCAGACCGAAGAGGCACAGCGCCTCGTCGTCTGCCAAGCCCGCACGGACCTGATCCAGCGGCTCGACCGTGGGGTAGACGAGGTTGGCTTGCTCACGTGCCTTGCGCTGGATGCGTTCGATGACCTTCTGGACGCGCGCGGACGCTGCCATCCAGACCTTCCGCTGCGTCCTGATCTCGCGCAGCCGTCGGCGGCTCTGCGCCCTGCGCAAGCGCGCCAACGCCATCGCTTCCGCGGCGCGCGCCTCGGCCTCCTCCTTGCGTAAGTCCGCGGGGATCACCGACGAGCGTAGCGCGTCGCGCCCGCCGAGGGCGGCGAGCAGGGTCGCTGAGCGCCCGCTTTCCAGGAAGTAGTAGAGCTTGGCTGCGTCCTTGGCATGCATGGCCGCCGCTGCGCCGATGTCGAAGAGCGGCGCGAACTGCGCGCGCGCGGTCGCACCTTCGCCCTCCGCCAGGTGGCGACCGAGCTTGTTCATTGCCGCGAGGCCCGCTTCCGCAGCGTCCATCGCCTTGCTGTGCTCGCCGCGCTCGCCGTGCAGCCGTGCAAGACCCCACAGGCACTGCACGACCGCAGCCACCGAGGACGCCTCGTGCGCGGCACTCAGAGCTTGGCCCATGACGGCCAGCCCCTCGTCGCTCCTGCCAAGCGCTTGCAGCGAGAGCGCCTTGTTGAGCCGTGCCATCGCAAGGCCCGTGTGGTTCTTGAGCTTCTCGTACGCCAGGGCCAGTTGATCCGCCTGCTGGATCGCCACGGCGAAGGCCTGGCGTCCGCGATGCCACGCGACGGCTGCCGCGAGGGCCGCTGCCGCGCCGCGCGGGTCGCGGGCCTGCGTGAAGGACGTGTGCGCCTGGGTCAGTGCCTCCTCGACGCCCTCGTCGTCTCCCGCCGTGAGCTTGGCCTTGGCGATGCCGAGATGCACGGCCGCCTTCAGGGCGAAGCTCTTGGACTGGTCGAGCAGATCAAGAGCTTGGTCGTACGTCTCGAGCGCCTTGTCCGTCGCAGCCAGAAGCGTGTGCATGTGGCCCACGTCCGTCAGTGAGCGGATCATGCCATCGGTGTTCTTTGCCCCGCGCTGGTGCTCCAGGGCCTGCGAGTGCCTCTCGAGTGCCAGAGCGTACTCGCCGAGGATGACGTGTGCGTCACCCATGTGCCGCAGCGCGTCTGCGGTCAAGGGCGTCGTCCCGAGCTTGTCCGCGGCGGACTGCGCCAGGACGCAAACCGCAAGCGCCTGCTGCGGCTCACCATTCGCCATGTGTGCGCGACTCATCGCGAGGTGGGTCAGCACGGCCTCGCGCGCCGCACCTGTCTCGACGAGGACGTCGAGGGCCTCCCCGAGACTCGCGAGTGCCGCCGGGTAGTCGCCGAGTCCGTGCCGTACGGTGCCGATGCGCCGGAGCACGCCCGCGCGGCCCGCGCGATCGCCTGCCTGTGCGTAGCTCGCCACGGCCACGTCGAAGTTCTCGAGTGCGTCCAGAAGATCGCCCGCGGATTGGCGCAGTGCGCCGGCGGTCAAGCGGGCGCGTGCGCGTAGCTCCGGCTCGCCGGCGTCCTCGGCTGCCTTGGCCGCGGCATCCAGGCGCTTCCACGCGTCGTCGTGCTCGCCGAGGAAGTACGTGAACGCTGCTGCGGATGTCATGAGGGCGATGCGCTGCTGCGTGTTCAGCTTCACGTCGGGGGCGAAGCGGGCAATCTTGGTACGGGGTAGGGGCTTCTCGAGGTGCCGCACCGCTTGCTCGTACAGCACGCGACCCGGAGCGAGGCGTCCGCGCGCGTACTCCACGTAGCCCAGGTTCGAGAGGGCAAGCGCTACGTACGGGTGGTCGCCGAGAGGATCGAGAATCGAGAGCGCCTGCTTGGAGAGGGCTGAGGTCTTGTCCAGCGTACCGAGTCGGGCGTGGAAGAGCCCCATCAGGCAGGCGATGCGTGCCTGGCCCTGCTTCGACCCCAAGGCGGCCTCCACCGCGCGCCAATCACCGGCGAGTCGCAGCGCGCCGACGAAGTCCGAACGGCGGAACGTGCTGCGCGCGGCCTGCTCGAAGGCCATGCTCGCCCGGCCGAGCCAGCCGAGTTTCACGGCAGCCCGCGCGCACGCGTCGTAGGCGCTCGCTGCATCCGCATGGCGCCTCAGGGCCTGAAGAGCGCGACCGCGTACGAAGAGCGTCCGCACCGCCACGACGTCACCGGCGTCGGTGGGGCTCGAGGCCACGACCTCCAGCGCCTGCGCGGGCTGCGACGCGATCGCCCGCAGCGCGGCGGTCAGTGCGTCCCGACGCTTGGCCGTCACGGGCGTCTTCTTGCGGACCTCGATGTAGGCACCGAGTCTCTCGACCTCCTTCCGGGGGGCGAGCGCGGGGATACGGGCCGCGAGGTCGGCCTTGCCGCTATCGAGCAGCACTTCGGCAACGAGCCACGGATCCGGGTTGTTCACGGCGGCCAGACCCGCGAGCGCCTTGTCGTCCTTGGCGCCGAGTGCCGTCTGGAGAGCCTTGGCAACGGTTTCCGGGGTCGGCTCGTCGCTGGCAGAAACGGGGCTTCGCCCAAGAGACAGGGCTCCGAGGACGATGGCGCCCCACAGGAGGCTGCGCAGCACGGTGGCGTGGCGATCAGGCTTCCAGTTGCATTCGAGGCGGGTCGTGGGCATGGTTTGGGGTCCGCATCGCCCCAGGAAGCGGCCGAGTTAGGCCGCGATGCTACGTGCGTTCGCGGGATTCACGCAATCGACGCACCGTTTGTCTTGATGGAGGGTGGCCCATGGTGACACGCGCATTCACCGTTCTGCTTGCCGTATCTGCCGCGATCTTGCTGGCAGCGACGGCTCGCGCTGGCGAGATCGAAGGGCACGTCTTCGGCGACAACGACGATCCCATGCTGGGGGGGACGCCCGGGGTGTACGACCCGGGGATCGACGCGCCCACGATGGATCCGATCATCCTGACCATGATCGGCGAGATCGGCGGCCCTCCGGGCGACGAGACCACCGTGCTCGGCCAGTGGTTCGCCATGCCTGAGCCTGACGGCGCCTACGCGTTCCGCGACCTCCCGGACAACGGCATCTTCCAGATCGATCTGCCGTTCATGGATCCGGCGGCCGGCTTCAACGCCAACATCGTGACGATCGACCCGATGACGGGCATGAAGATGGCCGAGCCCGTGCCCGCGCCGCCGCTCGGCATCACGGTCATGCCGCCCACGCCGACGGAGGTGGATATCCCCGTCCTGCCGGGTGTCGCACCGTGCGCCCTCTTCACGCCGCCGACGTCGGACATCGTGATGGGCGCGGTATTCGTGGATCGCAATCCCGGCGGGCAGACGGGTGGCAACGGAACCAGCGGTCGCGGCGGCATCTGCGTGATCGGAAACCAGAACGTCTACGGTGAGCCTGCAGACGCCATCGAGATCGTGATGCAGTGTCTCGATGCAACGGGGAGCCCGGTCGGTGCGCCGTACACGACCATCGTCGGCAGCACCTACACGTTCGTGCCCGCGGGCGAGACGGATCCGTTCACGTTCGACTTCCCCGGCTGGTACATGTTCCTCACCAAGTCGCTCGCCGATGGTGAGACCGTGCGGGTCTCGATCGACCCCTCGCAGCCCGGCCTGGCTGGGCTGCTGCCGGTCTCGCCGACGACCGTCGTCCAGACCCGCCAGGTCGGCGCGGTCTACCCGGACGAGGAGAACCCCGGCATCGAGTTCCGGTTCCAGCCGGCGTTCGATCTAGGCGGGCGCGTCACGCTCGAGGATGCGGGCGGTACCGTGCATCCCGTTGCCGGCATCACGCTCACGCTCATCGACCTTGTGACGAACATGCAGGCCGGGACGACCACCACGGACCGCAACGGCGACTACGAGTTCCCCGACCTGTTCAACAGCGTCTACATGGTGCAGGTGCAGGGTACGGGCGCCCCGTTCCCGCCCTCGGGCGTGCGGCAGATCGAGAACCTCGCGCCTGCCGATCTGGACTTCGCGTTCGATCAGACCAACTGCCCGGACGTTCTCGGTCCGACTCTCGTCGTCCCGGCGAACATCACGGTCGAGTGCGCCAGCGCGAGCGGCAATCCCGTCACTTGGGCAGCATCGGCAACGGACAACATGACCGCGGCCGCTGACATCGTCATCACGTATGCGCCGTTCCAGCCCGGCGACACGATCCCGCCCGGGCTGAACACCATCTCGGTCGAAGCTACGGATCTGTGCGGCAACGTGACGTCGGGCTCATTCACGATCACCGTCGACGACACGACGCCGCCCGCGATCACTGCGAGTCTGCTGCGGCCGTTGCTGTGGCCTGCACGCCGTGGACTCGTGAGTCCGGCCCTCACCGCGACCGCGATGGACATCTGCGATGGTCCCGTGAACGTGGTCGTCACCGTCTTCAGTGATGAAGACCAGGGAACCGCGCCCTTCGCGCCGGATGCCCTCGGCACGAGCGTGGCCGGCCTGCGGCTGCGCATGGAGCGCAACTACCCCGGGGACGGCCGTGTCTACCTCGTGCGCGTGACGGCGACGGATGCCTCCGGCAACACGGCCATGCTCTGCAAGTCGGCCTACGTGCCGCTCATGCCCTATGGCGCGTACATCGTCGCCGTGCGTGATCAGGCGGCTGACGGAGAGATGGCCTGCATGGCTGCCGATGCCCTGACCGGAGTCCCGGCCGGCTTCCAGCAGATCCTCCAGATCGGGGTTCCGACGCCTCCGTAGGCCGCCGGGCGCCCCATCCCTGGATTCTCCCTCTGACGGCGCAGGCTGGGGCGGTACGCTTCCGCCCATGGTCGCCAGCGGAGGAAGATTCCTGTGAAGCTCCATGAGTTCCAGGCCAAGGAGCGCTTCCGCGCCTACGGCCTGCCCACACCGCGAGGCATCGTCGCGGAGGACGCCGAAGCCGCGCGAGCGGCCTACACCGAACTGGGCGGCGATCTCGCCGTCGTGAAGGCACAGATCCACGCGGGTGGCCGTGGCAAGGCGGGCGGCGTCAAGCTCGTGCGCTCGGCCGACGAGGCCATCGAGGCCGCCGAGGGCATGCTCGGCAAGCCGCTCATCACCAAGCAGAACGCACCCGACGGCACCATCGTGCGCAAGGTGCTGGTGGAGGAGGGGCTGCCGATCGCCAAGGAGTACTACGCGGCCGTCACGCTCGACCGGCGCCTCGAAGTGCCCGTGCTGATGGTCTCCTCCGAAGGCGGCATGGACATCGAGGAGGTCGCCGAGAAGACCCCCGAGCTGATCCTGCGCGAGCCGATCGACCCCGTGCAGGGCCTGCCGGACTATCGCGCGCGTCGCGCCTGCTTCGGGCTCGGCGTGCCGAAGGCGCAGCAGCGTGCGTTCGGCGCCGTGCTGAAGGGCCTGGCGAAGGCCTTCCTCGAGGACGACGCCTCGCTGCTGGAGGTCAACCCGCTCGTGACGACGACCGACGATCGCGTCGTGTGCCTCGATGGCAAGCTGTCGATCGACGACAGCGCGCTGGGCCGTCACAAAGACCTCGCTGCCATGCGCGACGAGGGCGAAGAGGATCCGACCGAAGTGCGCGCACGCAAGGCGGGCCTCAGCTACGTCAACCTCGACGGCAACATCGGCTGCCTCGTGAACGGCGCGGGTCTCGCCATGGCGACGATGGACATCATCAAGTTGCACGGCGGTGAGCCGGCCAACTTCCTCGACGTCGGCGGCAGTGCATCGACGGAGCAGGTCACGACGGCCTTCAAGATCATTCTCGAGGATCCGGCCGTGAAGGGCATTCTCGTCAACATCTTCGGCGGCATCATGCGCTGCGACGTCGTGGCGCAAGGCGTCGTCGACGCCACCAAGGCGCTGGGGTTGGAAGCCCCGCTCGTCGTGCGCCTGCACGGCACGAACATGGAGGAGGGTCGCAAGATCCTCGAGAACAGCGGACTCAAGATCATCCCCGCGGACAACATGAAGGACGCGGCCCAGAAGATCGTGGAGGCGGCGCAGTGAGCATCCTCGTAGGCAGCGAGACGCGTGTCATCACGCAGGGCATCACCGGTGAGTACGGCCGCCTGCACACGCTGGCATGCCGTGAGTACGGCACCAACATCGTCGCGGGCGTCACGCCCGGTCGTGGCGGTCAGGACGTCGAGGGCATTCCCGTCTATGACACGATGGTCGACGCGCGCGAGAAGACCGGCGCCAACTGCACGATGATCTTCGTGCCGGCCGCGTTCGCGGCAGACGCGGTCGAAGAAGCCGCCGAAGCGGGCATCGAGCTGATCGTCTGCATCACCGAGGGCATCGCCGCGCTGGACGAGGCGCGCATGAAGCGCGTCGTCACGGCCGCCGGTGCACGCATGATCGGCCCCAACTGCCCCGGTGTCATCTCGCCCGGCGCCAAGTGCAAGGTCGGCATCATGCCGGGCTTCATCCACGCCCCCGGCAAGATCGGCGTCGTCTCACGCTCCGGCACCCTGACCTACGAGGCGGTGTGGCAGCTGACGGAGCTTGGCCTCGGCCAGACGACATGCCTCGGCATCGGTGGCGACCCGGTGATCGGGACCACGCACATCGACGCCATGCAGATGTTCCAGGAGGACGACGAGACCGAGGCCATCCTGATGATCGGCGAGATCGGCGGGACGGCCGAGGAAGAGGCCTCGCAGTTCGTGAAGGATCACGTCACCAAGCCGGTCGTCGGCTTCATCGCGGGCCGCACGGCGCCTCCCGGCAAGCGCATGGGCCACGCCGGCGCAATCATCGCGGGTGGCAAGGGTACGGCCGTCGAGAAGATGGAAGCCATGCGTGCCGCCGGCATCGCCGTCGCCGAGAGCCCGGCCGACCTGGGCTCGACCATGGTGGAGGCGCTGGCCGCGCGCGCTTGACCGGCGCGGCCCGTCCCATCCGCCTGCCGCTCAGGCACGCGTCTCCGCTGCCAGGTGCTCCTCGAGGCAGGCCTGGGCGAACGCATGGTCGCCCAGGTCGGACGCCTTGCGACGGGCGAGCAGGCGCTCGCGGTTCTCCATCGCGATCGTCGTCGCGTTCTCGAGCACGCTGCCGTCCATCTTGAGCATGCGCGAGATGTTGTGGCGCACGACCTGGCGCACCATCTTGAGCGCCTTGTCGCGCATCGCCGGCACGTCGTCCGGGGACGCGCGGAGCTCGTCGCGGTAGGCCCACTCGACGTAGCAGCCGATGAGGCCGCCGCAGTTCACGATGAAGTCCTTGAGCACGATCGCGCCGTGCGATTCCGCGTAGCGGACGGCCTCGTTCGAGAGGGGATGGTTCGCGCCCTCGACGATGAGCCGTACGCCCGTGTCCTTCAGGAAGACTGCGATGTCGCGGCAGTCGGGATTCTCCGTGCGGGACGTCTCGAGCTCGCTCGCGCTCGCGAACACCTCGGTGCGCGCCGCCGGCACGAAAATGTCGGCCGGGACGTCCAGGATCGCGTTCGCGTCGGCGTCGAACCGCATGCCGGCCGGGAGGTCCTGGGCGAGGGCGTCGAGCGCGGCGTCACCGCCCTGGCGCCACGTCTCGAAGAACAGCGCCTGGTCCAGGCCGGCGTCGCTGTCGGCGAGGAACGTGCCGCCCTTGTAGCTCACGGCCGGAATGGCGATGCCGCGCTCGGCGAGCAGGCGCCCCATGTGGGCACCGACCGCGCCGTAGCCCTGGATCGTCGCCGTCCGGAGCGGCCCGTCGGTCAACTCCGCGACCACGGCCACGCCCTCGTCGAGGCCGACGGCGGTGAAACCGTGCGTGTCGATCGAGATGCCGCCTTCGCCGTCGCTCAGGCCGGTGGCGTGGTCCAGCAGACCCTCGGTGCGGGCGAGGCCGTCCATGACCGGCTCGCCGTTGTTCATGTCCGGGCCGAAGATGACGCCCGCGTCGGCCTGCTTCACCTCCGTGAGGTGCTCAGCGAGCAGCCGGATGCGCGTGTCGCGGTCGGGCAGCGGGCCGCCCATGACGACGAGTGACTTCTCGCCGTCGGCAGGCAGGTGCGCGGCGGCGCACTTGACCGTCATCGCGCTCGAGAGGTGGCCGACCTCGGACTCGGCGCCCTGCTGGACGGTCCGGGCGCCGCCGATGCGACGGTCGAAGCCCTGCCGGTGCACGGCGGTGCGCGCGATCACGCCTCCGTCGTGCTCCGTCTCGACGACGACGGCGAACGTCTCGTCTCCGATGATGTGGTCACGCTTGACGTTGACGTTGACGACACCCATGGCGCTCCTCTTCGGCGATCACGTGGACGCGAATTCTAGCGCTGGCCGCGCATCCCGTCGTGCTCGGTCCCGAGCCCGAGCGCCCGGATTCGGGGGGCTCCCGTGACCTCCGCGAGCGGCTGACCCCAAGCGCTCAGGCGCCCGACTTCGGCACGTGCTGGTCGACGAGCACGGGATTGCCGTCCGGGTCGAGCAGCGCCAGGCTGGCTGGTCCGTCCGTCGTCTCGTCGGCACGCGTGGTCAGCTCGAGGCCTTGTTCCTCGAGCGCGCGCTGGATGTCTCGCACGTCCTCGAAGAGGGGCAGCGGCTGGGCATCCTGGCTCCAGCCTGGGTTGAAGGTCAGGATGTTCTTCTCGAACATCCCCTGGAAGAGGCCCAGCTTCGTGCCTGCGTTGTCCAGGATGAGCCAGTTCTGCGTCGGCTCACCACCTACCACGACGAAGCCTAGCTTCTCGTAGAAGGCCCGGGACGCGGCCAGGTCCTTCACGGCAAGACTGATCGAGAACGCGCCGAGCTTCATGGGGGCTCCTTCGGGCTGTTGTGACCGCGGCCGGCTCCCCGCTGCCGCGGGGACCGAGCCTGCGATCCTCCGCAGCCTTGTAGCAACCCGCCAGGGGAATTCACTGCGTGCTTGCGCGCACCCGGCGCTTCCCCAGCCACTGGGTATGCTCTGCACATGAACGAGAGCGTCGCAATCGTCGGAGCCGGCCTGTCAGGCCTGCTCGCAGCCCGTGAGTTGCATGGAGGTGGCCGCGAGGTGCGCCTCTTCGACAAGGCGCGCGGGCCCGGCGGGCGCCTCGCCACGCGGCGTGTCGACGAGTACGCCTTCGACCACGGCGCGCAGTACTTCACCGTCCGTCACCCGCGCTTCCAGTCGGAGGTGGACGCGTGGCTGCAGGCCGGCGTGGTCCAGCGCTGGGACGCGCGCTTGGTCGACGCCGGTGGGGGTGCGATGCGGCCTCGCTCCGCAGAGCACGCGCGCTACGTCGGCGCGCCCCGCATGAGCGCGCTGACGCGCTTCCTGGCGCAGGAGCGGGATCTCGTCACCGCCACACGGGTGACATCCGTGACGGCCGAGGCGGGCGGGTGGCGCTTGCACGCGGAGGAACTGGATCTCGGCCTCTACGAGGCCGTGCTCGTCACGAGTCCGCCGGAGCAGGCGGTACCGCTGCTGGCGGGTGCCCCGGCCTTGGCGGGGGTGGCTGCGGCCGTGCGCTCGGAGCCGTGCTGGGCCGTGATGGTCGTGTTCGAGCGAGCCCTCGAGGCGGACTTCGACGGCGCGTTCGTCGACGACGCACGCCTCGCTTGGTGCGCACGGAACGCCAGCAAGCCCGGTCGCCCCGCGCACGAGGCCTGGGTGCTGCACGGCACGCCCGCGTGGAGCCGGGAGCACGCCGAGGACGCGCCCGGTCAGGTCCAAGCCGCGCTGCTCCGAGCCTTCTTCGAGGCCACCGGGCTCGCAGCGCTCGAGCCGGTCTTCGCAACGGCTCATCGCTGGATGCTCGCCCGGGCGAGCGAGCCGCGCACGGACGGCGTGCTGTGGGACGCTCAGCAGCGCATCGGGGCGTGCGGCGACTGGTGCCTTGGCGACAAGGTCGAAGCGGCCGCGCTCAGCGGTCTGGCCGCCGCGCAGCGCGTGCTTGGGACGTGAGTGCCTGACGCTACGCGCTGCGAGGAGATGGGCGCAGTGCGTGCCAATGGAACGCGGCGATCACCAGGGCGTGGTCGACCTCACCGGTGTGCATGCGCGTCGGGATCTCGTCCAGAGGCACGAGTTCCACCTGGGTTTCCTCGGCGCCCTCGTTGCGGATTGGCGCAACACGCTCAGCGTCCGCTGCAAGCCACGTCGTGCAGCGATTGGCGAACAGCGCAGGGTTGGGGTTCACCGTGCCGAGTTGTGTGACCTCCCGGGCGGCGTATCCGGTCTCTTCCAGCAGCTCACGCTGAGCGGCCTCCGCCGCCGACTCTCCGGGATCGACCATGCCCCCGGGGATCTCGAGCGTGGTCCGCCGCGAACCGTGTCGGAACTGGCGCACCATGACGGCTTGGCCCGCGGGCGTCACCGCCACGACGTTCACCCAGTCCGGAGCGTCGAGCGTGAAGAACGTGTGGTCTTCTCCCGAGCGCGGTGAGCGCGCACGGTCCTCCTGCAAGCGGAAGATGCGGCAGTCCTGCAGCGTATGGCGATCGAGCAGTTCCCAGCTCGGGACCGGCTCAGGCATCGGCCCCGGCCTCGCCCGCCTCTCGCTCCTTGCGCGCCTGGATGAAGGAGCGGATGGCCAGGACGATGAACACGATGCAGAGGATGGCCATCACCGTGCGGCCCCAGGCGGCTTCGGGGCGCTCGATCGCCTCGCCGCCGAGGTGCTTGAGTGCCTTCGGGATGCCGGGCACGCTGCCGCCCAGGCCCACGAGCGCGAGGACCGCGGCTGCGTGCATCGCATGCTTGTTGCGCGAGGGGGTCGTCGCCAGCAGCGCGCAGATCGCGAAGCCGACGCCGACAAACGCCGGGATGAGGGCCGTGACGTTCTCCATGCCCGTGGCGACGTAGAGGCCGACGCCAAGGAGGATGAGGATGACGGCGAAGGACGCTGTGACTTTGCGCATGCAGGGCTCCAGGGGGGCGAGTGGGGGGGGCTAGGGACCGCCGGATGCTACCGGAGGCCGGAGCAGGTTCTGCCCGTACTGCAGGAGCATCGCCAAGGCGAGCGCTCCCCGTACGGTCCAGCCTGCCGTGCGGAACCAGTTGGTCTGTACGAGACGCCGGTGCACAGCCGCCTCGAAGCCAGAGCCGAGACGCTGGTGCAGCGGGACGGAGACGAAGGCCGTGATGGCCCACAGCAGGGCGACGAGCGCCAGGCCGCTCCACAGCAGGGCCGGCGCTACGCCCGCCGGCGCTGCGCTGAGGAGCAGCACCGCGGCCCCCAGTTCCGTGAGCATGAGCGGACCGACCACCCATGTGATCGCGGTGGTGTGCCGCCGATGGTAGGCGTCGAAGTCGTCCGCACCGACGCCGTCTAGAAGTGGGTAGTGCACGATCTGGATCGTCCAGATGAGCCCGACGAGGGCACACGTCGCCGCCGCGTGCAGCAGCAGCAGGGAAGCGTCGGAGGTCACGCCGTGGCCTCCGGTTGGTGGGCGCTCAGGGCGCGGGCCACGGCATGCGCCGCGCGTAGGTCCGGCTGGTCGCCGGCGTGTCGCGCGTCGTGCGACCACACGATGCGGTCCTGATGGATGAGGAACGTGCCCGGCATGCGCAGTGGATCGCCGACCGGCTTGCCGATGCCGTGTCCGCGTAGCGCGGCGCCGAGTCCCTTGAGCATTGCGCTGGGGCCGAGCAGCTCTCCGATGCGACCGCGTCGGATGTGGAATGCGTCGTAGAGCGTCGCCGAGGGGTTGGCGATCGCCTTTGCCTCGGGCCAACGTGCAGCGAAGAACGCCTCGCCGTGGGCGATGGATCCCAGGTGGACGAAGACTGTCTGCGGGGCGGAAGCGTCGGCCTCACGGGCCTTGCGCAGATCGGCGACGATCTGCCGGCAGAACACTCACCCGAAGTGCCGTAGGAAGACGAGGAGCGTGGGGCCGCTCCCGAGCTGCTCGCCGAGCGTGTCGCCGCGCAGATTGCGGCCGTAGACGATCTGCTCGAGCAGATCGGCGGCTAGAGGGCGGCTGTCAGACGGGTCGGCTGAGCGCTGCATGCCCGAAGTGTACACATAAAAAACTAAACAAAAAGGATCGATTCAGGTGTTCGTCTGCCCTGGGCCGGGCCCGGTAGGCTCGTGTCCCGCTGTGAACGGCGTGGAGGACACATGGACGGGACGACTAGCAGCCTGGAGCGCTGCCGCGAGCTTGGCGAGGCGCGCCTGAAGCAGGTCAGCGAGATCCGGACGCCGGAGGAGTGGGCCGAGAAGTGGACCGGACCCCAGCACGAGTTCCCGTTCACCTTCGGTACGTGCTGGAACCAGTGCACGGCCTACGGTGTCGAGGACTACGCGGCCGAGGTCGGCTTCTTCTACGACGTGCTGGGGCTTCCGGCCAACGCGTTCAGTGCCGGCTTCGCCATGTTCACGAGCCCCGACAAGTCGTTCTACTTCGCCGTCGTACCTGCGGGCGAGGAGATGAAGGCGACGCCGCCTGACAGCCTGGACCTCGGCTTCATGGTGGAGGATCTACCGGGCGTCGCAGCCGAACTCGCCCGTCGCGGTGTCGAGTTCAGCGTGCCGGTGGCGCCGCTACCGGGCACGCCGATGCTCAGGGGCGAGCTACGCACCCCGAACGGCATCCGCATGACGCTCTGGTCGATGCCGGAGGCCCCTCCTCCGGCGTGATCGGAGACCCGT
>JAHEIK010000291.1 GCA_024639415.1 Planctomycetota bacterium | reverse complement strand
GAACCGGCGCTTGCCGTTGCGGTCCTTCTCCCAGCCGAAGAGCCGCGGGCCGAAGCCGATCGAGAAGGTCTCGGTCCGCGTGCCGGTGAGCTTGCAGGCGTAGAAGTGGCCCCACTCGTGCAGGAAGATCAGCAGGCTGATGCCCAGGATCGCCAGGATCAGCGACCCGCCGGGGATCGCCGCCAGGACGGGCGTGCCCACGAGCACGGACATGAGGTGGAGAGGCAGACGTCGTTTCAGCATGCAGTGCGGTTCCGGGGACGATTCCAGAGGGTCGCCCAAGGGGCGGGGGAGGGCGCGAAAAAGGTCGGCCGCGCCGAGGAAACCACCATACCCACGGCCTGCGGCAGCCATCACTGCTTCTCATGGGGTGCCACCGGGTAGGCGGCTAGGATCTGGGCCGAACCAGGGAGACCCAAGCCATGGGCGGCATGAGCTACCGCGACGCCGGCGTCGATATCGACAAGAAGATGGCTGCCGTAGGGGGGATCGGCGGCCTCGTCCGCTCGACCTTCACCCCCGGCGTGCTGCACGATCTCGGCTCCTTCGGAGGGATGTTCTCCGGCCAGTTTCCCGCCATGAAGGAGCCGGTGCTCGTGGCGACGAACGACGGCGTGGGCACGAAGGTGCGCGCCGGTGTGCGTGCGGGTCGCGTGCGCGGCTTGGGACACGACATCGTCAACCACTGCGTCGACGACATCCTGGTCCAGGGTGCCGAGCCGCTCTTCTTCCTCGACTACTTCGCCTCCAGCGTGCTGGATCCGGCCGTCTTCGAAGAGGTGATCCAGGGTGTGGCCGAGGCCTGCCGGAACGCGGGCGCCGCGCTGCTCGGCGGCGAGACGGCCGAGATGCCCGGCGTCTACCAGCCGGGCGAGTTCGACATCGTCGGCTGCATCGTCGGCGTCGTCGACAAGCAGTCCGTGTGGCCGCGCGGCGTCAAGGCGGGCGACGCCTTGGTCGGCGTGCGCTCGGACGGCTTGCACACGAACGGCTTCTCGCTCGTGAACAGCCTCATCGAGCGCGACGACCTCGACCTCGACGCCGATCCGGGCAGCCTGGGCGAATCCCTCGGCGATGCGCTCTTGCGACCGCATCGCTCGTACCTGCCGGCCATCCGTGCCGTGCGCGAGCAGATCGACATCCACGGCCTCGCCCACATCACCGGCGGCGGCATCCAGGACAACCTGCCGCGCGTGCTGCCCGAGGGCGTCGGTGCCCAGGTGGATCGCGCGAGCTGGCAGCCCAATGCCGTGTTCGAGTTCCTGATCGAGCAGGCCGGGATGCAGCGTGACGAGGCGTACCACGTGTTCAACATGGGCTGCGCCTTGATCGTGATCGTCGACGGGGAGGCGGCCGAGGATGCGGTCGCGGCCCTGACGAGCGCCGGCGAAGAAGCGTGGGTGCTCGGACGCTTGCACGAAGGCAGCGGCGTCACGTTCTGACGCGGCCTACCGCTTGCCCGCTTCTTCCACGGGCCACCAGCGCCGGCTACCGAGTTCCTGCAGGCCGCTCTGGCTCAGGTGCAGCTCGGGCAGCGGGGGCTCGAGGCCGCCGTCGAGGTACGACACGCCCTCGCTGATGTACACCTGCCCCGTCTCGTCGAGGTAGTACGCGCGGTGTCCCGTGCGCTCCGCGCCCCACGGCCGCGCGACGACGGCGAAGTGGCGCTGCTCCAAGCGGGGATTCGTCTTGGCTGCGCGGTGGGGCGCCATCTGCACGAACTCCCGCGGGCTCAGTCCATACGGCAGCAGGATGTCGATGCGATAGCGCGGGCTCACGAGGGAGCCGTCCTCGTCGAGCAGACCGTCGGCGAGCACGCCTGCGCGTCGGAGATCCTCCGGCCAGCCGTAGCGCCCATGCTTCTGATGGAACGCCTGCTGAGCGGCTGCCACCTCGTGGACGCGCTCCAGGGCGGCCTGCTCGAACGCGATGCGCACCTCCGCGTCACGCTGGTTGTCGCGCAGCAGCAGGAGGAACGCAGCCAAGGCGGCTCCCGCCGCCAAGATCCCGATCCACAGGTGCTCGCGCTTGCCGTCCACGGCGGCAGCGTACCCCCAGGACGGCCGCAGAGGCCGGTGAACCGGGGCCGGCGGCATCCGTATACTCCCTTGGTGGAGCGCAAGGCATCCTCCGCGGGCGCGCCTGCAGCCCCGGCCCCCGGGCCGGGTGATGTGACGCTGCGTGTGCGCCCTACTCAGCAGGGCACGGTCTACCTGTGGACGATCGCGGTCTTCTCCGTGACCCTGCTGCTGCTCGGCGAGAACCTCGTGTTCCTGCTCGGCGCGTTCGCCCTCGGCTGCGCCGGGGTCGCCTGGTTCCTCACGCGCCGCAACATGCGTGGGATCGTCTGCCGCCGCGAACTCCCGCGGACGACGACGGCTGGGGCGCCGACGCCTCTTACGTGGCACGTCACGCGAACGACTCGTGGCTCGGCCGTCGGCATCGAGATCGAGGATCGCCCGGCACGCGGCGCCAAGCCGGTATGCCTGCGCATGGAGTTCCCCAGCGTCACGCGCGACGAGGAGGCGACGTGTGCGCATCCCGTGGTCTTCGGCCGGCGCGGGATCGTCGACCTGCGACGCGGGCAGGCGCAGGTGGCCAGCAGCTTCCCACTCGGACTGTTCTGGGGGACCCGACCCGCCGTGAGTGAAGGGCGCCTGCTGGTCCGGCCGCGGGAGGGCCGACCGACCAACCGGCTACGCCGGCTGCTGCGCGGCAACCAGCCGGCCGAGGCGCGGCAACGCAAGCTGTGGCGCGGGGACGACGTCATCTACGGCGTGCGCGAGTTCCGCGAGGGCGACGATCCGCGGCGCATCCACTGGCGTAGCACGGCCCGGCGCGGCGCTTTGATCGTGAGCGAGTGGCGCGCCGAGCAGGGCCGGCAGGCCGTGCTGGTGCTCGGTCGCGGCGTCGGAGCCGGTGGATCCGCGGCGGCGGACTTCGAGCGTGCGGTCAGCGCCGCGGCGACGACGTGGCGCCTGCTCGCCCGCGAGAACATGCGCACGCGCATGCTGCTGGGCGGCCGCCGCGACGTCCGCCTCGAAGAGGCCGGTCGCGGACTCGAGGCGGGCCTCGACCAACTGGCCGTCGTGCGACCGCAAGGTGCGCGCAGACCTCGCAAGGCGCTCCGGCGGCTGGCCGATCAACCCGGCCCGCGCACCGTCGTCTACGTCGCCTCCGGGACTGAGCGCGGCATCGAGCGTGACGTCGCGGCGGCGGCCGGTCGCGGCGGTAGCTGGATCGTCCTGCGCGCGGGCGATGCGTCCCTTGCACGCTGGATCCAGGGGCTGGACCGATGACCGGCGCCCCCGACCACGCCCAGGCCATCCGGATGCCTCTCACCGTGTCGGTCGTGCTCCTCTGCGGACTCGGCACGTTGTCGCTGTCGGGTGCTCCCGGCTTCGCCGCAGGTTTCGCTACGGCGTTCTGGATCGCCGCAGGCCTACGCCTCCTGATCGGACGGCGGGGCCGGCCGCTCGTGCCGCGCAAGGTGCTCTTGCCGCTGGGATACACGGTCTCTGCGGTCGCGTTCGGGTATCTGTTCCGCAGGTTGGGCGAGCCGGGGGCCGAGTCCCTCTGGACGCTGATGTGCATCACGTCGGTCTTCCAGGCGCTCGTCCTCTTGTGGCGGCAGACGACGTTCAGCAGCTTCCTGCTGATCCTCTTCTCGTCGGTCCACGCCGCGGGCATCGCCTTCGCGCATGCGGATGCGACGGGGCTCGCCTTCATCGCGGCGTACGTGGCCGTGCTCGTCTGGACGCTCGTGCTCTTCGAGCGCCGCGCGTCGCTCGAGCGCGAGGAGGTCGCCGACGGCAGTGTGCAGTACGTCCGCGCGCGCTCGGGCCGGACCCTGCCGTGGGGCGCGGCCATCCGCGCGGCGCTGGCACTCGTCCTCGTGGGCCTGCCGCTGGGCGCGGGTCTGTACCTGGCGGTACCCCGGGGGCTCAGCTTCGGCGACGTGCTCCGCCGGGACACGCCGCGCGACGATCCTGAGGGCGTGGCAACGGGCGAGGGCTTCGCCGTGGGGGAGGCCGCCTCGGAGCGCACCGAGTACGCCTTCGCCGGCCCCGGAGGCGACGGCGCACCGCTCGGATCCGTAGCGGAGATCAAGAAGAACTTCGAGCCCTGGTTCGAGGTCGGGCTGGCCGAGGGCGGGCGCATGCCTCCCCTCGTCATCCTGCGAGACAACGCACGCGACTACTACGATCCGCGCGGCATCTGGCTGGACACGCTCTCGACGGAGGGGCGCGGCACCATCTACCGCGACATCGACGATGGCCGCCGGGACGGCTGGATACCACTCGCATACGCGGGGCGCCGCGGCGGCGTGGACCTGCACATCGAGCTGCTGCGCGGTGGCCAGACGCGCCTCTACCTGCAGCCTGACGAAGTCGGCTTGGAGATCCGGCGCGACGGCAAGGCACTCACACGTGTGACGGTGCAGGAGAAGCTCGGCAAGATGTTCGACGCGAGCCGTCCGCTCAAGGCCGGCGACGTGATCCTGCAGCGCTACGTCGCACCGATCACCGACGACGCGCGCCTCGTCGGCCGCCGCAGCGACAGCTCTGTCGCGCGTCTGACGAGCTATCTCCAGGTGCCTGCGGTCTGCGAGGGTCCGCTCGGAGCGCGTGCGCGCCATGTCGTCGGGCCGGAGACCGACCCGTGGCGGCGCGCCCGGCTGCTCGAGCGCTGGCTGAAGAGCCCGGCGTTCGTCTACTCCCTGCGCATCCCGCCGCTGAACCGCGCGAATCCGATCGTCGACTTCGTCGAGCGCACACGCAAGGCGAACTGCGAGGCCTTCGCCTACGCCCTCACGCTGATGCTGCGCACGCTGGGACATCCCGCGCGCTATGTGCGTGGTTTCTGGGGCGGTGACCTGCAGGAGCAGCGCAAGACGGTCATCCTGCGTGGTGTGCACTACCACGCGTGGACCGAGATGTATCTCGAGGGGGTGGGCTGGGTCCCGCTGAACCCCACGCCGCCCGACCGCCGCGCCATCGACGCGGACACGCTCACAGCAGCCAAGGAGGCGTGGGAGCAGAAGGCCGACGAGCCGGAAGAGACCTGGTCATTCCTCGGCTACGACGACGCGGGCTGGCGCGCGTTCTGGCGCACCGTGGCGTCCCGTCTCGACGCGTGGCTCGTGCAGCCCCTCGGCACGCTGTTCGGTCCGCGCGGCGGCTACAGCGGCGTGCCGCTGCTGCTGCTGCTGATCGTGCTGCTGCGCCGTGGCAGCGAGCGCTCGCGGCTGAAGGCGCTGGTCGTGGCGCCGGGTCGCAAGCTGCCCCCGGGTGCGTACGGGCAGGCGCTGCTGCTGCTGGCGCGCAAGGGCATCCGCCGACGTCCGCACCAGACCGTGCGCGAGTACCTGCGGCACGTAGCGCATCTCGTGCCGGCCGCGGTCCCGGCGCTCAAGCGCTTGACCCTGCTGCACGAGGCCCGCACCTACGGGGGCACGGGCTCGCCTGCAAG
>JAHEIK010000290.1 GCA_024639415.1 Planctomycetota bacterium | reverse complement strand
TCCCCGAAGGTCGTGACGCGTAGCTCGGGCAGGTCACCCAGCGGAAGCGCGACAGCGGCCAGCAGGGCGGCGATCAGGATGCGGCGCGTGGACTACTTCTTCTGGACCACAGGCGGGACGCCCACCGGGGCGGTGATCTCCGGCCGGTTGGTGCAGTACCAGTCCTTCTGGCGCTGCTTCGCGTTGACGTAGTTGCCCTTGTCCCCGCGGCGGCGCTTCTTGATGATCTCGAAGATGCGACGCAGCGTGTGCATGTCCGTCCCGTCGTAGTAGCCGTGGAGCGCGCGCAGGCTGAGCTTCTGGCTGAAGCCGGACCCACGCAGCTTCTGGTAGAGGCGCGCCTTCATGTAGGCCTCCTGCCCTTTGGAGTGGGCCTCGAGTGTCGCGATCTCTTCCTCGGCATCGCCCCACGCCTTCACGATGCGATAGGGCGCCGTGACGATGTACTCGGTTCCCTCGTAGACGCCGATCCCGACGCCCTTGATGACCTCGACGGCGCGCTCGTCCCACGTGTCGTCCGACTCGAAGGTGTCGACGACGAGCTTGGGACGCTTGATCTCCTTCCCGGTGAGCGCGAGCTCGTCCGCCCGATGCTCGAGGTCGTCGGCGCTCCCCGATTCCATCGCGTCGGCGACCAGGCGCTGCGCATCCGCCTTCGAGACGCCGGCCTTCCGCAGCTGCAGCTCCCACTGCATCCAGTAGTTGACCACGTTCGTCTTGTTGGCCTGCTCGATCGCATCCGCAGACTTCTGGTAGTCGTCCCAGGACGTCCAGGCCTTCTTCGTCGTGCCGATCATCCCGAGCGTGAGGGACGAGTCGAGCAGGATGGTGGCGGCGTCTGCGCCCGAGATCTCACCGTTGCGGTACTTCTCGATCGTCTTCGCGGCATTGCCGATGTCGGCGATCGCCATCACGGCGCCAACGACCTTCAGGGCCTTGCCCGTCCGGCTCGTCTTGGGCGTCGGCCCATCCACGTCGGGCGTGGTCCGGGGGTCGAAGTCGGTGTGCTTGCGGCCCATCTTGCCGTCGTTGACACGCTTGGTCGTCCTCATCTTCGTGATGGAGTCGGCCAGCTCGTCGCGCAACCGCTGGGCCTTCGCCTTCGCCTGCGGGGTGCCGATGGCGTCGAGATCCGCGATCTGCTTCTGCTGGTTGGCGAAGCGCTTGCGCGCCTTGTGGAGCGTCTTCTTCTCGGCGAAATTGAAGACGTCATCGCTCGCCTTCTGGATCTTCGCTGCCTCCGCGGGATCCGAAATCGAGAGCTTGCCCTCCTTGATCTTCTGCAGCTTGTTCTGGAAGTCCTGTGCCGATCCCTTGATGCCGTTCTTCTTCATGATCACGGCGAGCTCGTCGGGCTCGATGCCGGCGTCGCTGATGGTCTTGCGCGTGCCCTTGGCCATGCCCTTCATCCGGTCGCCCCCGGTCTTCGGGTGGACCAACTCGTCGGGCGTGCTCTTGAGGCCCTTCATGGCCTTCTTCTTGTGATCCTGGACCGCGGTGTAGTCCGCACCGGGCTGGTCCCACATGACCTCACCCTTCTTGTTGCGGTGCTTCATGCTCTCGGAGACGTACGTCTCCTTGTTGCCGGCGTTCACCTCCGTCTCGATGCGGTGGTACTCCGTGCCCGGCTTCGCCTTCATCCCGGTCTTGTTGACGGTGAACTCGAAGTCGTCGAGGACGTCGATCGTGCCCGGCTTCTCGACCAGCACCTTCGGGTCCTTGATGTCGAAGCCCATGTCCTTCAGGACATCTTTCATCTTCTCCGTCGTTCGCGCACCGCCGCCGGCATCGAGGTCACCGGCCATGCCGCGGTGACCCTTCTGCCGCACACCGGTGCCGAGGGTCGCGTCCAGCTCGGTCGATGCGCCGGACCCACGCTGGATGCCCAGGCGTGCGTTCGTCTCGGCGATCATGATCTCCTGGACCTGGTGCCGTCGGCCCGCGAGCGTGCGGGACCGGCGATGGAACTTCTGCGTCGCCCGCGTACGCGCCGCCTGCTTGCGTGCCGGGCTCCAGTTCGACGCCTCGATGCTGTCCAGGTGCTTCTGGTGCCCGGTCTTCATCGCGTTCCAGCGCTTCTTGATCTGCTGCCACTCCTGCCCCGCGGCCTTGAGCTGGGCGTCGGAGTACGCGCGGTTCTTCGGGAGCTGGGGCAGCTTCGGCTTCTCCTTGGGAGCCGTGGTGGCCGTGCCGCCGCCGAGGACCACAGCCACGGCCAGCAGGATGTGCAGGTACCTCACTTCGCACCTCCGTTCGCGGTCGGTGCCGCGACGATCACGTTGAGCGCCTTGAAGAAGTCGACGGGTCCGAAGCCGGGCACGTCGATCTCACCCGAGCCGGGCGCCGGTCGTGGCGGCGCTGCGGCGTCGGGGTCGGGCTGCGCGGTGCAGCCGACCGTCACCTGCGCGACGCCGGCCGCTCCGGTGGGGGAGACGACCAGCACCTCGATCGCCTGTTCGCCGAAGCGCAACGCCAACTCGACCCGACCGGTGCCGTCCGTCTGGGATCCCGCGTGCCACGCACCACCCGCGGTACGGGCTGCCACGAGGACGCTGTCCGCGGGGCATGTGAATGCCACCGTGGTCGACCGCGTGTCGAGCGACGCACCCGACGCGGGCGCGGTGATCTCGGCCGCGGGCGCCTCGCCCGTGATCGTTGCAGTCGCTGCGGTCTCGGCGCGATTCCCGGCGGCGTCGGTGACGCGCACACGAAGCTCGTGGGCCCCCGGCTGGAGCAGGGCGGCACCGGCGAATGCGGCTCCGACCCCGTTCAGCGGCTGCCACAGCCCGCCGTCCACAGAGATGCGAACGCGTGCGACCGCCTCGTTGTCCCCTGCCGTCACACGCACGGGGATCACGGGTCCGGCGACAGCGGCGCCGTTCGTGGGCGCCGTCAGCTGGACCGTCGGCGCGACATCGTCACCCGCGACCGTGACGGAGAGCGCGGCCTCGTTGTTGGCCCGGTCCGCGTCTTCGATCGTGGAGTCCGGATCGAGCACGACGCGCAGGACATGACGTCCCGGGCGCGCTGTCCACGGGATGCGGACGTGCCCCGGCGCAGATGAACCGAGATCCTCGAGGGTGATCCGCGCGAGCTCCTCGCGGTTGCGCGCGTCGTGCTCGCGGACGAGCGCCACGACGATCACCTCGGGGGTCTGACCGCCCAGGCTGCGCACCGCAGCCTCGACGTAGCAGCGCGTGCCCGGCTTGATCTCGCCGTCGGCCAGCAGCCGTACGTCGTCCGATGTGACGCTGACATCGACGGTGCCGAACGTGAGCCCCTCCATCGCACGCGCCCGCTCGACGGCCGTGGCGGCGTCAGGTGCCGACGTCCAGGTCGGGGTCGACGTCAGCCGGTAGCTGAAGCGGAAGTCGCTGTTGACGACGTAGTGGCCACCGCGCAGATGCTTGGAGTGGATCGCCACCGCGTTGCCGGACGGTCGTCCGTCGGCGTTGAACTTCAGGGCGCGGGGCGGGATGTAGAAGGTGTAGTTCCCCTCCGGAATCGTGTCCGTGAACGTCCCGATCACGTTCCCGTTGAGCAGGATCTCCAGGTCGTGCGGGTGGTACTTGTCCCGGCTCCACGGGAGGCTGAAGCCCATCTCGAGCCATGCCTCGACCAGGTTCGTCTTCTCCCAGCCGTCCGCCGTGCGCAGGGCCGAGTACTCGAAGACGCCGTCGTCCCCGACATCGGCATGGACGAAGTCGACCTCGTCGTCGCCGTCGGTGTCGTCACCGACCCACACGACGGCGAACCGGCGGATCGTCCAGCGATCCGCGATGCCGTCGCCGTTGAGATCCTCCGGGTCGTCCCGCTGCGACCAGTCGACCTCGTCCGGTCGGAGCTGGTCGAGCTGCGCGGCGTGTGCGATGGACTCGAGTTCGTCCAGCGGGTCGGCGACCTTGCCGCCCGGCGAGAGGGTCACCCGGTGCAGCGACT
This sequence comes from Planctomycetota bacterium, assembly GCA_024639415.1. Taxonomy (GTDB): domain Bacteria; phylum Planctomycetota; class PLA2; order PLA2; family JAEUHO01; genus JAHEIK01. Next base: position 1,568 of record JAHEIK010000290.1, on the reverse strand, counting down.
CGCCCTTGGGGACGGCCGCGTGGAACGGGATCGCGAACGACTTGTCGAGCGATCGGGCCACGATCTCCGCGTCGAGCGAGGTGAAGCCCTCATGGAGCCGCGGGTAGGCCCGGATCTCGACGCTCGCGCGGGTCGTGATCATCCCGTGCAGGATCGACGGCGTGATCTCGAGGTCCGGGTTCTCGCTCGTGATCGAGAGATCCGTGAGCGTGTCGCCCTCGTTGTGCAGCCGGTAGCGCTTGCCAAGGCCCTCGGGCGTGTCCCCGAGCTCCTCCCAACGCAGCTTCACATCGGGGAGGCGCACGGTGACATTCACGTCCGCGGTGTCGCTCAGACCGTCAGCGGAGACGATGTGCACCGGCACAACGTGCTCCGCCGTGACCACGTCTTGGGCGCTGAACGCCAGCAGGAACTCGCGCTCCATGCCGGGGCCGAGGTCGAAGACACGATCTTCGGAGCCTTCGCCCACGAAGCTGACGAGCAGCAGCGGGTCGGACGGGGTGCCGCACTCCAGCCGCACGCTGAGCGGCTTGTCACTGTTGTTGCGTACGGAGATCGCGGTGCGCTGGTCGTAGTCGCGGTCGATGGTCACGCCGTAGGCATCGCGTCCGAAGGCCAGGCCCTTGACGCGGGTCACATGCCGGACCGGCGCCTCCTCGCTCGTTCCGACGGGGGTCCACTCGTAGGCGCGGCCCGCCTCCAGCGCCGGAAGGTGCACACTGCGCGCGCGCCCCGATTGTCCAACCGTTTCGAGCCAGTCCTTGTCGCCGACCGGGCGGTACTTCACGCGCGCCGGTCCGAAGGCGGGGCCGATCCAGCTAACGCGCACGCTGTCGCCCGAGAGGGTGGCGCCGTCGATCGGCTGCAGGTCGAAGAACTCGGAGAGTGTGACCGTCCGCTGCGAGCGGCCTTCCTCGCCCTGGGCGTCCACGGCGACCGCTTCGAGCACGTGGTCACCGGGGCCGAGTCGGCGCCAGGGAATCGGGAACTCGAAGGGTGGTGCCCGATCCACACCGATGGTCCGCCCGTCGAGTTGCAAGGCCACCTGCGTGACGCGCGAGCCGGTGAAGCTCGCGGTGCGGACGAGGCAGGGCAGGTCGGACTCGACGGACTGGCCCTCGACGGGCTGTGCGATCGATACGAGGACACCCCTGCGCTCGACCGGGCCGCGGGCGTCCACCCATAGGTAGCTCGTCGTGACGACGCCGTCGTCGCGGGTGAACCGCATCCGGGCGGGGTAGACGCCCGGGTTGGCGTAGCGCCACGCGCCCGTGGCGCCGGCGAGGCGGAGATCGAACGCGCCGTCACCGTCCGCGTCGACCTCGATCTTCGCCGGCAGCGGGAGCGGCGCCTGCGCTGCGGCGGAGAACGTCACCCGGGTCGGGTCGGTCTCGTTCACTTTGGCAGTCATCGTGGCGGCGGACAGCGCGTGCGCCCCCGCATGCAGCATGACGTAACCCGGCTTGGGGGAGCGGCCATTGGCATCCCTCGGGCTCAGCTCGATCCGGTATCGCGTGGGCCCCTTGGCCTCGAGGGCCACGCTACGCAGACCAGCCCAGTTCCACGTG
>JAHEIK010000023.1:13579-17775 GCA_024639415.1 Planctomycetota bacterium | reverse complement strand
GACCGCGCGACAGGCGGGTGTTGTCGCGGAAAGCATGTCGACGGTCGGGGCCGCGGATGACTCCGAAACCGGTCCAGTACGGCGCCATCGAGCGTTCCGGCGGCAGCGGTACCTGCATCGCATTGCCATACTTACAGCACACGGCGGCGCAGAAGAGGGCTCCCTTCTTGCGCACCGTCTCCACGATGCGGCGGTTGGGTTTGAATGGCTGGTCGCGGAGGCGCCCGCTTGGAAACCAGCCGGTCTCGTATGCGCCCCAGCAGAACCATGTCCGGAAGTTGATCTCGGGGTTCAGATCCTGCCACTCTTCGAGATCGCGCTTGTTTCCCCAGCGCGTGCGCGGCCCGCAGCGCTCGGCGATAACTCCGGTTACAACCTGTTCGAGGCGCCGCCGCAGTTTCGTGTCGCGCTGGAACGCCGGCACCTCGACGGTCACCGTCTCGGATTTCGGGCTCGTGCGGCCCGAGCCGGTCACGGCGAGCAGCCGGTAGGTGAACGACCCGCCGTCCAGCGGCAGATCCCAGTCGGTGTAGGTAAGCGTGCCGGCTGGGATCGGGGCCACGAAGCGAAACTCGCCCGACTTCCCGGCGGATCGGAAGAGCCAGTAGCCGTGCAGATCGGCCCTGGGATCCGCCTTCCAGGCCAGTTCGACGTGCAAGGGCAAGGGCTTGCCCCTCAGACCGCCCGGGGCGGCGACGGGCCGGGTAACCATCTCCCGGTTGAACGAGATCCCATCGACGTACCAGGTAAGCGGAGCCGTGCTGTTGTTGATGAAGTCGAAGGCAACGACCATTCGCGGGCCGAGATCGACCAACGTGGGCCAGGCGATCCACCGCCATCCCCGGTGACTCGTGTCCTGATCGAGTGTCCGCCAGAGCTTCTTGCCCTGTGCCCTGTACAACAGGCGGATGGCCGACGGCCGGCCTGCCGTGCCGTGGACGAACAGTCCCAGGTTGATCGCCCGCTGCGGGCGTTCGAGAGGGGCCCGTCGGTAGAGGAAGTAGTGGCCGAACCCGCGCGTGTACGGCGGCACCGGTGGGATCGGGCCGACGCGCAGCGAACCCTTGCCCTCCTTCACCGGCTCACCCTCCCGGCTGGGGCGCAGGTAGTTCGAGGCCGGGTCCTGCCGGTGCGCAGCGTCGTCGCCGAAGTGCCCCACCCACCCGGCCTGTTCCCCCTCGAATCCTTCGACCGGAACAGGCGCGAGAGCCTCAGTGCCCCGAGCCGGCAGCGGCCACCACTGACCGGCCCGCTCCTCCGCGACTGCGGGGCCGACGGCGATCAGGAAGAAGACGACACCGAGGCTGGCGTAGACGAGGGTGTGCCTCATGCCACGTAGGGTAGTGAGGTACGGAGCCGCGTGAAAACTTCGCCACTCGGTGACACTGTCCAGCGCGTGCACGCGCTGGTCATCGACGGGCTCCTGGAGCGCGGCAGCGGATGAATAGGCGATTCAACTGCGTTCGCGGCCGGCAGGGGGTGAATGGTGCCCGTCGGTGATGGCGCTACGAGGGGGCTGACGACGGGCTGAGGGCTCGGACGACCTCGGGGCGCACAGGTCCCGACCGCATCGGGGTAGACCAGGCGCTGGAGCGATTCGCAGCGGCGGTGATGACCGAGGTCTCGCGGGCCTCAACGTTTCGCCGCAGGCGGCGCGGGGGGTTCGATGGGCAAGACGCCCCTCCGAGCGGGTCGGTGACCGAGGATTCGGCCGATCAACGCAGGGTCGGTGATCCCTCACGAGGTGGCGGAGGTACCGGCCCTCCGTGTGGCAGCGGGCAACCCCACTTCCTCGTGTCCGGATTCCACGCAGGAGCCCAGCTCGGTTCGAGACAGCGTGGGCTCGGGGTCCGATCCAGACACTACCTGTTGCACAAGACCGGCGGCCGGAGAGAGCGCGAGAGTCAGAGAGCGGAATCCGAACTCTCGGCCGACCCACCGCGCAACAGGTCAGAGATGACAGCGACCATGGCCTCGTCACCCCGAAAGCCGCCCAGGCCCAAGGCGCAGCGGGTGGCGGGATGCGGGCAGGCAGCGGCACGGGCGTTCTCTCGCCGCGCGCTCTCGGCCGAGTTCGCAATTGAGAGTGGCTCCCCATTCCACACCCAGGTTCGAAACACTCTCTGTTTTCGAAGCACTTAGAGAGGTCCATCTTCTGGGGTTTCCAGTCACTGCGGCAGGCGAAGGACCTGAGCGGAGAGAACTCCCCGTGCATCCCTTGACGACTACGACAACTCGTCGTAGATGTACGACACTGCGTCGTAGATACCCCCAAGAGGCTCCCTCCCGTGTCCCTCCCCCCGCTCGCCAACGCCGAACTCGCCGTCATGGAGTTGCTCTGGACCGAGCAGCCGCTCACGGCCCGCGCCATCCGTGAACGGCTCTACCCCAGGGCAACGAAGGCCCAGCACGGGACGGTCCAGCGACTGCTGCAGCGCCTCGAGGACAAGGGCTACGTGGCCAGGGACCGCACGTTGGCAACGCACCTCTTCTCTCCGACGGTGAGTCGAGAAGACTACGCCGCCGGCCAACTGGAGGCCCTGGCCGAGAAGCTGACGGGCGGCTCTGTCGCACCCTTCCTCACGCGGCTGCTGGCCGAGAAGAAGCTCTCGCGCAAGGAGATCCAACAGCTTCGCGCTCTCCTCGACGAAGCGACGGATGAAGGGAGCCAGAAGTGACGCCGCTGCTGTTGCCGTGGCTCGTCGGAAACGCCCTCGTCGCTGGCGTACTGATGTTCCTGGCCTACGCCCTCCAGCGGTGGACCCGGTGGGCTCACGCCAGCCACTTCCTGTGGCTCCTGGCCCTGCTCAAGCTGATCACACCACCCATCGTTGCGCTTCCCCTGCTTCCCGTCCCGGATTCCATGGTCACGCGCAGCGCCGAGGTGACGCAGGCGTCTCCTGCATCTGCGGACGCGGCGCTTCCGCACGCCGACACGCCGATGGCGGACGTGCACGCCACGAGCGCATCCGCGACTGCGCTTGGGTCCTTCGAATTGCTCGATCTCCTCGTCCTGCTCTGGGCTGCCGGGACGCTCTTCGTGCTCGTCGTGTCCGTAGCGCGACTGTGGCGCTTCCAGCGCCTGCTCGCCGAGTCGGCGACGCCGGCGTCGCCATCCGTCCAGCACCGCTTGGCATCGCTGGGCCAACGCTTCGGACTGCGTGGCGTGCCGCAGCTCGTGACGACGAGCGCTTCCCTGACGCCCTTCCTGTGGGCAATCGGCAGGCCCTCCCGCATCGTGATCCCCGAATCGCTCACGCGCAGTGAGAACGACGAGCACCTGACATGGGTGCTCGCGCACGAGCTGGGCCACTTCCGTCGTCGTGACCATCTGGTGCGCTGGCTCGAGTGGTCCGTCTTCGCTCTACTGTGGTGGAATCCGCTCGTCTGGATTGCACGCCGCAATCTCCGGGTCACGGAGGAACTGTGCTGCGACGCCCTCGTGCTCGCAACGCTCGCTCCGCGCCCGCGCACGTACGCGAGCGCCCTGCTCGCCGTGATGGAAACCCTGTCCGCTCCGGCGATCCGCCCGCCGGCCCTTGCATGCGGCATCGACCACGGCGGCTCCCTGGAACGGAGACTGAAGATGATCATCGACTCGAAGCGCATGCTGCCGATTCCGCGCTGGCTCAAGCCCCTCGCACTCGTGGGACTGGTCGTGGTCTTGTCGCTCGGTCTGGCACATGCAGACGAGCCGGACTACGACGCGGTCGGCAAGCGTCTTCGCGAGGCTATCGAGGCGGGCGAGATCACGCGTGAGCAGGCCGAGGTCATGCTGCGCGCCCTGCGCTCGAGCGGCGAGCGCGGGCCGGACGACTGGAAGGGCGCCATGGCTCGCCACCTGGTCGAGGCGGGCATCGCACGCGAGAAGCTGCCGAAGGTGTTCGGTGCGATCGAGCGCACCGCCCACGAGATGAAGCGAGAGGGCGATGCCTTCGAGCTCGATCCGGGCATGGCGAAGTTCCTCGAGAGCCTGGAGCTGACCGAGAAGCAGCATGAGCTCGTGATGGGCATCGCCAAGCGCGTGGCCTTGACGAAGCAGGACTCCCCCGAGTCCGCTACGAAGGATGCCGCGGACTGGAAGGGCGCCATGGCTCGCCACCTGGTCGAGGCGGGCATCGCACGCGAGAAGCTGCCGAAGGTGTTCGGTGCGATCGAGCGCACCGCCCACGAGATGAAGCGAGAGGGCGATGCCT
>JAHEIK010000023.1:7189-13479 GCA_024639415.1 Planctomycetota bacterium | reverse complement strand
AGGGCGATGCCTTCGAGCTCGATCCGGGCATGGCGAAGTTCCTCGAGAGCCTGGAGCTGACCGAGAAGCAGCATGAGCTCGTGATGGGCATCGCCAAGCGCGTGGCCTTGACGAAGCAGGATGCCCGCAAACCCGGTCCGAAGGATGCCTCTGACTGGAAGGGCCGCGTGGCGCGCCCGCTGGTCGAAGCCGGCATCGCACGCGAGAAGCTCCCCCAGGTGTTTGGCGCCATCGAGCGCATCGCCCACGAGATGAAGCAGGACGGCGACGCCTTCGAGCTGGACCCCGGTATGGCGGAGTTCCTCAAGGGGCTGCAGCTGACGGAGGACGGCCACAAGCTGGTGATGCGCATCGCGAAGCGGCTGTCCATGGCGAAGGACGGGTAGGCCGCGGCCAACCGCGCATCTGCTCTCTGAGAGGCGCAGAGAGTTCGAGAGTCCGTCGCAGGGCGGTGCGTTAACCGGTAATGCGCGCGGCGACGGCCCTCGACACCACAAACCACCCTGGGTGCGAAGCGTTGGCGCCTGCGCGGAGCCCTGTTGCATCGGTCTATCGGCCGTTGCGCGGCGCGAAGAGAGTGTGGCTCCCCGAGTAGGACTTGAACCTACGACCCACTGATTAACAGTCAGTTGCTCTACCAACTGAGCTATCGGGGAACGCGACTGCCGGGCCGGAGGATAGCAGCGGCCGACCCACCAGCCAGATTTGGCTGCCACCACCTCAACGCAGAACCTCGCGAGGTCGGACCCGCAGCGCCCGGTAGTTGGCGGCCAGGCCACAGACCGCCGTCAGGATCGCCGTCCCCAGCATCGCCGTCGGCAGCGCCAGCCACGGCAGGGAGACGTCCAGGTCCGCGATGTGCTCGAGCCACGTCCACGCCAGCAACAAGGCCCCGCCGCCCCCCACCAGCCCGGCCAGGGCCCCGCACAGACCGTACTCGGTCAAGAAGAGCCGCACCACGCCACCCCGGGTGACGCCCAGTGACTTGAGCAACGCGACCTCACGCCGACGGTGGAGCACGGAAGCAGAGACCGAGCCCGCGAGGATCGCGAGTCCGGCCAGTACCGTGAACGCGCCCAGGATCCTCAAGCCCAATGCGATCCGCTCCAGCAGCGCCATGACCTGATCCAGCACGGCCCTGACACGGAGAACGGTCACGTTGGGCACCGCGGCCGCCAGTTGATCCTGCAGCACCTGCTCCTGCGCCTCGGGCACCAGCGCACTCGTCAGGTACAGAGCCGGCGCGCCCTGGAGCGCCCCCGGCTCCGCGACGAGGAAGAAGTTGAGCGACAGACTCTGCCACTCCACCGTGCGCAGACTCGTCACATGCAGCGTCACGGACACCCCCTGCACGTCGAACTCGATGCGCGACCCCACGTCCACACCGAGCCGCTTCGCGAAGCCGGCCTCGATGCTCAGTTCCTTGCGCTCGGGATCACTCCAGAGCGCGCCGGCCGTGATCTCGTTGTCCGGGGTGAGCTCCTTGCGCCACGTCAGACGCTGCTCCCGGGTCAACGACCACCCGCCGCGGCCCTCCTCCTGCGCGATCTCGGCTACCGACGTGCCGTCGATGGCTGCAATGCGTGCCATCACCACCGGCACCTCGTCGATCTCCCGAGCGCCTACCTCCTCCAGCTCCGCGCGCACCGCCTCGCGTTGCGCAGGCTGGATGTCGATGAGGAACACGCTCGGCGCCGTCGAGGGGAGATTCGCTAGAATCGCCTCTCGCAGGCGTGTCTCGACGAGGGCGATACCCGTGATCACCATCGTGCCCAAGCCGAGCGCCACGACCGCCCCCACCGTACCGGCGCCGGGCCGCGCGAGCGCCGTGATGCCGTGCACGAGATAGGGTGACAGACGTCGTCGCGGTACGCGGCGGGCGAAGGCGAGCAAGCCCCGCGCCGCGAGGTACAGCAGCCCGATCAGCAGGACGAAGCCGCCTGTGAACCAGACCGCGTGTCGTGTCTGGTCGGCCTGCACCACCGCCGCGGCGAAGACGGCTCCGACCAGGAAGACGGCCGACGCCACCTGCACGAGTCGCTGCGGCGGGAGCGGATCGGCATCCGAGCGCAGGACGCGCGCCGGGGAGACGCGCCAGATGGCCGAGAGGGCCGGCAGCGCGAACGCGAGGCTCAACCCCACGCCCAGACCGACACCGCGGAGGACGGCCCCTACGGGTATCACGCTCACGATCTCGACCGGCAGGAGGGACGGCGCCCACGTTCGGACGGCCACTGGCAGCAGGCACCCCAAGACGGCGCCGACGGCACTCCCAGCCAGAGCCAAGAGCAGCGTGTGTCCCAGCGAGAGCACGAGGATCTGCGTCGGCGTCACGCCCAGGGCGCGCATGACCGCCATCGCCCGGGTCCGGCCGGCGATCCACGCGCGCACGATCAACGCCACGCCGATCCCGCCGATCACCAGCGACAACAAGGCCGCCAAGCCGACGAAGCCCTCCATGCGCTGGATCCAGCGACGCCCGCGCCCGATCTGGTGGTACGGATCGAAGTCGAGATAGGCCGCGTCCGGTACCGCCGCCTCGAGGCGCTCGACGAGCCGATCGATCCGCTCACGCGTCGGCGGCCCCGGCAGACGCAGCAACGCCCGGTACTGCACGCGCGAGCCGAAACCGAGCAGGCCCGTACGCGCGAAGGCCTCCTGCGACACGTAGAGCCGGGGCGCAAGAAACGACGTGAAGCCGGTCTGCTGCGGCCCGCCCGTCGCCGTGGCCGCAACGCGCAGCATCTGGGTGCCGACGCGTACCGAGTCACCCACGGCGATGCCGAGCGCTGTCAGGAGGTCGATCTCGACAACGACCGTGTCCGGCCCGAGATGGGCCTCGAGACCGCCACGGGGCTCCGTCACGATCTCACCGTAGAGCGGGTAGCTACCGCGCACGGCGAAGACGCGGGTGAGGCGGCTCCGGGCCTTGGTGCCCGGCACGAGCACCATGCTCATGGTCTCGACGGTGTCGGAGCGCTCGAGACCGTCGATGGTCGTCAGCGCCGCGTCGAGCTCAGCCGGTAGCGGTCGCTTCGCATCCACCGTGAGATCCGCGCCGAGGATCGCGCGCGATTCCTGATCAAAGCCCCGGTCGATGCCGTCGGCCAGCGCGGCCGTCCCCACCACGGCGGCGACGCCCACCGCGAGGCAGATGGTGAAGTACACCATGCGACCTCGCGCGCCACGCGAGTCACGCAGCATCCAGCGCACGTAGGTTGACGGCTTCACGCCCTGGCGTCCTCACGGACGATACGTCCCGCCTCGAGATGCACACGGCGCTGGGCGCGGGCGGCAACCTGATCGTCGTGGGTCACGAGTACGAGCGTCGCGCCCGCGCTCTCGCGCAACCCCACGAGCAAGTCGAGCGCAGCGCGTCCGGTCTTGGCGTCGAGGTTGCCGGTAGGCTCGTCGGCGAGCAACAGGGCCGGCTCGGGTGCGAAGGCGCGCGCCAGCGCAACGCGCTGCTGCTCACCGCCCGAGAGCTGCGAAGGGTAGTGGTGCGTCCGTGCGCCGAGCCCCACGCGCTCCAGCATGTCGCCCGCGCGCTCCCAGGCCTGGTCCACGCCCGTCAACTCCAGTGGCAGGGAGACGTTCTCCCGCGCCGTGAGATTGCCGAGCAACTGGAAGTCCTGGAACACGAAGCCCACGCGGCGCCTGCGCATACGCGCGAGGGCGTCTTCGTTCAGATCCTCCAGGGCGCGCCCCTCGAGGAGCACGCTGCCGCTGCTGGGGCGGTCCAGGCCGGCCATCAAGCCGAGCAACGTCGACTTGCCGCTGCCGGAGGGTCCGAGGATCGCCACGAAGTCGCCCCGGGGCACAACCAGGTCGATACCTTCGAGAATCGTGAGGTCGCGCCCTCCGGATGGCAGGTGCTTACCCACACCGCGGCACTCGAGAATGGGCGCACTCATCGTTGAAGGTCCATGGAGGGGTGCCCCGAGCGGGCTCCGGGGGAACGCTGGAGGCAGGAGTATAGTTGCGCCGATGGGTCCTCGCGCCGTGCTCACGCTTGTCCTCCTCTGCTGCACGGCAGCCGTCCTCGGTTGTGGGGAAGAGCAGCCGAGCCGGGCACCTGCGCCCACCGCACCCAAGGCATCGCGGCCGCTGGAGACGCCCCCCTCGATTCCGACCGACGCACCGACGGTCGCGTTCCTCGGCGACTCGTTGTCCGCCGGCATGCAGCTGGCGTCGCACGAGGCCTTTCCAGCGGTCCTCCAGCGGACCCTGGCCAAGGAGGGACTGCCGTTTCGCCTCGTCAACGCGGGGGTCTCAGGCAACACGACGGGCGCAGGCCTCGCGCGTGTGGACTGGATCCTGAAGCAGAAGCCGGCGATCGTCGTCGTCCAGCTGGGCGCCAACGACGGCTTCCGCGGCCTGTCGCTTCCGGAAAGCGAGAAGAACATCCGAGCGATCCTGGCCAAGGTCGAGCAGCAGGGTGCGCGCGCCCTGCTGCTGGGCATGCAACTCCCGCCCAACTACGGCGCCGACTACACGCGCGACTTCCGCGCGCTCTACGAGCGGATCGCCCAGGACATGGATGTGGCGTACGTGCCCTTCTTCATGGACGGCGTGGCCGGCGTCGCGAAACTCAACCTCGCCGACGGGATCCACCCGACGGCCGAGGGGCATCGCAAGCTCGCGGAGAACCTGCGCGCACCGCTCGCGCGCGTACTGCGGGACTAGCTCTCGCTGACGCCCCCAGACGCGGGGGCATCCGCCTCGCCCTCGGGGGCGGGCGCCGCCTTCCCCTTGGCCTTCTTGCGCTTCTTGCGGCCCTTGGGCAGCAGGGACAGCGCCACCACGACGTGGTCGCCGATCGTGGGAATCTCGAAGGAACCCGAGACCTCCCTGAAACCGTTGCGCACATAGAAGCGCAGGTTCTCGGTCCGCGCGTTGCCCCACGCCTCCGCGATGCCCTGCGCCCGACCGTACTCGAGCAGGTGCGCGATCATCGCCGTGCCCACGCCCTTGCCGCGCCACGCGTCGTCGACCGTGATCCCGCGAATGCGCATGCCCGGCGTGCCAAACGGCGGCTGGCCGGCCACACGGTCCTCACGGTTCAGGCTGCCCGTGCCGATCACGTTGCCTTGGGCGTCGCGTGCCGCGAAATGGCAGCACGTCTCCTCCGCGTCGCTCTGGTAGCAGACGGCGTCCTCCGGTTGATCGGGACGCAGATGCTTGTGACGCAGCGGGCGCACGTCTTCCACGTCCACCTGCTGGATGGTGAACGCAGGGGTGGGCTCGTCCGCCTGCCCCGCCGGGCTCTCGTCGCGCTCTGCCGTCATCGCTAGCTCGCCGCCTCCGCCGGCTCGTCCTCGGGAGACTCGGCTTCGGGTGTTGCTGCAACGGCCTCCGGCTTGCCCTTCGGCGCCAGGAACTCGAGCAGGGTCGCCAGCTCCTGCTTCAGCTCGCGACGGTTCACGATGCGGTCGACGTAGCCCTTGTCGAGCAGGAACTCGGCGCGCTGGAAGCCCTCGGGCAGCGAGGTCTTGATCGTGTTCTGGATGACGCGCGGGCCGGCGAAGCCGATGAGCGCACCGGGCTCGGCGAGCGTCACGTCGCCCTGGGCCGCGAAGGACGCGCTGACGCCGCCCGTGCACGGGTCGGCCAGGATGACGATGTACGGAATGCTCTTCTCGCGCAGGCGCGCGATCGTGGCGCTGGTCTTCGCCATCTGCATGAGGGAGAGCGCCCCCTCCTGCATGCGTGCGCCGCCGGAGGTCGCCACGACGATCAGCGGCGCGCGGCGCTCGTAGGCGTCGTCGGCAGCGAGTGCGATGCGCTCCCCCACCACGACGCCCATCGAGCCGCCGCGGAACGTGAAGTCGAGCGCGGCGATCGTGACCGGATGCCCGTCGATCGTGCCGCGGCCCGCCGTGCAGGCCTCGCTGACGCCGGACTTCGCAGCCGTCTTCTTGAGCTTGTCCTCGTAGGAGTGCTCGTCCTTGAAGCGCAGGATGTCCTTCGGCGTGAGGTCGTCACCGAGGATCTCGAAGCTGCCTTCGTCGAGCAACTGCTTCACGCGCGTGGGTCCGTTCACCTTCAGGTGGTGATCGCACTCAGGGCAGCAGTTGAGCTTCTCCTCGACGGTCTTGGTGAAGGCCATCTTCCCGCAGGCCGGGCACTTCATCCAAAGGCCGACGGGGATTTCCTTCTTCTTGCGGAAGAACGCCATGCAGGGCTCCTAGGGGACAGCCCTACAGGTTACGCGGCGCTGGAGCGGAGCGCACGGATCGCGGCCGCTCGGTCCTCGCGGCCGAAGACGGCCGTCCCGGCCACCCTGACGT
>JAHEIK010000023.1:0-7179 GCA_024639415.1 Planctomycetota bacterium | reverse complement strand
CGCCCGCGCGAATGGCCTCAGGCGCGGTTTTCTCGGCGATGCCGCCGTCGATGGAGACCTCGCCCGTATAGCCCAGATCGCGCAAGGCGGGCACCTTGCTCAGCACCTCCGGCATGAAGGACTGCCCGCCGAAGCCTGGGAAGACGGACATGATCAGCACGAGGCCGACGTCGGCCAGGTACGGCTCCGCGCGCTCGACCGGCGTATCCGGGTTGAGCACGATGCCCGGCCGCGCACCGGCGTCCTTGATGATCTGGAGCGCTCCGGCGACGTCGTCCGGCGCCTCGACGTGGATCGAGATCCAGTCCGCGCCGGCCTTGGCGAAGCTCTCCACGTACTTGGTGGGCTCCGAGATCATCAGGTGGCAGTCGAGCACGGCGTCCGTCGCCTTGCGCAGGCTCTTCACCAGCGGCGGGCCAAAGGTGATGTTGGGCACGAAGTGGCCGTCCATGACGTCGAGGTGCAGCAGGTCGGCGCCGCCATCCAGCACGTCGCGCACCTCGGCCTCGAGGTTGGCGAAGTCCGCCGAGAGGATGGACGGGGCGATCTTGACGTCAGGCATGGGCGCACTCCTGGCAGGTCATGCAAGCGTACGCGGGACCTACCCCCGCGCCCACGCACCGCACGGGGGCCGTCGCGCAGCCGAGCACTCAAGTGCGGGCGGGGCGTCCGGGGCGACGGCAGCGTGAAGGCAAGGAGGCCGTGGCGTGGTCTGCCACGCGAGGCCGACGCGCCAAAGCGCAGCCGAGCATCCGGGCGTCCCGCGGTTAGGCCATGCGCTCGAGGAGGTCTACGCAGCGGCTGCTGTAGCCCCACTCGTTGTCGTACCAGGAGCAGACCTTCACGGTGCTGCCCATGGCCATCGTCAGGGGTGCGTCGAAGATGCTGCTGGCCGGGTCGCCGATGATGTCGGACGAGACGATCGGGTCCTCGTTGTAGCGCAGAACGCCCTTCATCGGGCCCTCGGCAGCGGCCTTCATCGCGGCGTTGATCTCCTCGACCGTCACCTCGCGTGAGAGCTGCGCGGTGAGATCGACCATCGAGCCGTCCTGGACCGGGACGCGCACGGCGAAGCCGTCGAGCTTGCCGGCCATCTCCGGCATGACCTTGCCGACCGCGCGGGCGGCGCCCGTGGTGGTCGGGATGATGTTCATCGCGGCGGTGCGAGCGCGGCGCAGATCCTTGTGCTCGAGGTCCAGGATGCGCTGATCGTTCGTGTAGCCGTGGATCGTGTTCATCAGGCCCTTCTCGATGCCGAAGGCCTCGTGCAGGACCTTCGCGACCGGGGCCAGGCAGTTCGTCGTGCAGGACGCGTTGCTGACGAGCTTGTGCTCGGGCTTCAGCTCGTCGTCGTTGACGCCGAGCACCACCAGCGCGTCGATCTCGTCCTTGGGCGGAACGGTCAGCAGGACCTTCGAGCCGCCGGCCTGGAGGTGCTTCTCGAGCTGCGCGCGCTGACGGAACACGCCCGTCGCCTCGACGATGAGCGGGGCGCCCATGCCGCTCCACGGGAGGTTGGCGGGATCGCGCTCGCAGAGCACGGGCACCTGCCAGCCGTCGACCACGATCTTGCCGTCCACAAGGGCGACGTCGCCGTCGAAGCGGCCGTGCGTCGTGTCGTACTTGAGGAGGTGGGCCAGCGCCTCGGGCTTGCCGAGGTCGTTGACCGCGACGACCTCGAACTGGTCTCGGCGGGCGTGGAGAATGCGGAAGACCTGGCGGCCGATGCGGCCGAACCCGTTGATCGCGACGCGGATGCTCATGCTGGACTCCTTGGTACGGACGGGAGTCTACGCCCCACCGCCGCCATCCCTTACCGTTGACGCAGCGCCCGGGTGCAGGTCCCGGCGCGGGTCCGGGGTGCGCCAATGCAGGTTGCCGAACGAGGCCGTGCGCCCGACCATGAGGCCATGCCTGCCACCCTCCAGAGCGACCTCGCCGGAGCCGTGGCAGCCGTCTGCCGCTCGCGCCTTGGGCTCGAGCCGGGCGACGCCGTCCTGGTCGCGGTGAGCGCCGGCGCGGACAGCTGTGCCCTGGCCTGCCTGCTCGCGGCGTCCGCCGATCGCGGGCTGCCGCTGCGGCTCGTGCTGGGCCACCTGGACCACGGCTGGCGCGGCGCCGACGAGGCCGCAGCCGACCGAGCGTGCGTCGAGGCCCTGGCCGCGCGCCTCGGCCTCCCCTTGGTCTGCTCGGGACCGCCGCCCCAGGGCGACGCCGCGACGGAGGATGGCGCACGTCGTTGGCGCTATCGCCAGTTGGCGGCGATGGCGCGAGCGCACGACTGCCGCTACGTCGCCACCGGCCACCACGCCGGCGATCAGGCCGAGACGTTCCTCATGCGTCTGCTGCGCGGGTCGGGGCTCGTCGGCCTGGCCGGCATCCCGCACCGTCGGCCGCTCCATCCCAAGCTGACCGTGATCCGGCCGCTGCTGGAGATCGAGCCGCAGGACCTGCGCGCCTATCTGCGCGCTCGCGGCGTGACGTGGCGTGAGGACGCCACCAACGCCGATCTCTCGCGCGATCGCGCCGCCATCCGTGCGCGCATCGCCCACAGTCACGCCCCCACACTCGCCGCGCTCGCCGGCCGTCTCCGCCGCCGCTTGGAGCGCCGGATCGCCCGCATCGAAGCCGACGCAGCACGGGGTTTCGTCCAGCACGAGGTCGCCGGTGCCGTGGCCATGCCCCGGGCCGATCTCAGTCGCCTGCACGGCGAGGACCTGGCCCTGGCGCTGCGCCTGGCGGGCGAGATGCTGAGGGCGGAACGTTCGGGACCGTGGTTCACGCGCAGGCACGTCGCGCTCTGCGCTGCGCTGCTCGAGGTGGGCGGTGAGCTGGATCTGCCGCATGGACTCTTCCTGCACGTCGCCGGCAAGACCGCGTGGCTGGCGTGGCGCAAGCAGCCCGAGGTAAGCCTGCCGAGCCTGAGCGTGGACGTCGTCGAGCGGGCAGCGTTCGATCTCGACGCCTGGCGTGCGGCGGGCTCGTCGCAGCGGGCGGCCGTCGACGCGGACATGCTCGGGGACGCGCCGTGCTTGCGGCTGCTGCGCTCAGGCGACGAGTTCACGCCGCTGGGTGGGCGGCGCAGACAGAGGGTCGCGGCGTGGCTCTCACGTGCCGGCGTCCCGGGGCTCGCGCGTCGGGGGCAGGTCGTCGTCGAAGGGGTGAGCGGCGTAGCGTGGGTCGTGGGTCGGCGCTTGGACGCCGGTCACGCCGTGGCCAAGGGGGCGCGGCGGGTTGCCTTGCTCGGCGTATGCGAGAACGCGGACGATTGACGGGCCAAGACTCGTCGCGCCTGACGGCGCTCCTCCCAAGGCCCCTACAGCACCTTGATGGACGCGCTCCTCCCAAGGCCCCGACTGCACCTGAGGAGGCTCGCTAGGCGTCCTGCGTCTCGGCCTTGGACTCCGACTTCTTGGCGTCGTCCTTGGGCTTTTCTTCGACGGGCTCCTCAACGGGTTCATTGAGGCCCTTCTTGAAGCTGCTGATGCCTTGTCCGAGGCTGCGTGCGACGCCGGGCAGGCGGCGTCCGAAGAGCAGCAGGATGATGAAGAGGATGATCAGCCACTCGTAGCCACCGGGCAGGCCGGCGAGGACGGTCGAGGTGATGGTCATGTCTGGCTCCTGCGGGCGATAGGCCTCAGCAGTGTACTGCTACCCCATGGATCCGGCGCCGATCCTCACGGTCAGCCCTGAACAGAGCCTATCTGCATCCGCCCCGCTCGAGGCGTTGGGGCGACGGCAGCGTGAAGGCAAGGAGGCCGTGGCGTGGTCTGCCACGCGAGGCCGACGCGCCAAAGCGCGGCCAAGCATCCAGCGTCTCGAGCTTTACTTGGGGAGGGCGGCGACGATACTTCCGTCCGCAGTCACGGCGAACAGTTCGCCGTTCGCGTTGTTGGACGGGATCAGGTCGAACATGCCGAGGTTGAGCGAACCCGTGACCTCGTAGCCCTTGGTCGCATCGCGGATCGAAACCTTGCGGTCAGCGTTCGACGTGAGGACGTACTTGCCGTGGCGCACGATCGGGCGCTCGCCCTTCTTGCAGGTGAAGAGCTTCTTGCCCGTGCGCAGGTCGAAGGCGTGCGTGCCCTTGACGTTGCGGACCATCGTGATGCCCTCGTACGAGCGCACCTCGACGGGCGAGGCGCCCTCGACGCCGGTGGACTTCTTCGTGACCTTGTAGCCGCCGAAGACCCAAGGCGACTCGGTGATCTGCTCGTCCAGGCCGGCGATCCAGTTCACGTTGCCCGAGAACAGGTCGAGGTTGTAGAAGGTGCCGTCTTGCGTGCCGGTCAGAACGTGCGCGGGCGTGACGGCCGCTGCACCGCGAATGCCGCCACCGAGGTTGCGCTTCCAACTCTCGGACTTGGGCGCCGTGGCGCCGGCCGCGAGGGCCGTGACCATGCCGTCGTCGCTGCACAGGACGAGGATGTCACCGCTCGGGTCGAGCGCGGGGCTGCCCCAGAGCATGCCGGAGCTGCGGTAGCCCCAGCCGGGGCGGCCGCTGACCAAGTTGACGCTCTCGAGCGTCTTGTTGTTGCGCGGGCTGCCGAGGGAGCCCACGAACATCATCGCGTGGTTGGCGGCGATGCCCGAAGAGGTCGTGTAGGGCAGGCGCACGGGGAAGCGCGAGCCGATGCTGCCGGTGCGCTTGCTGATGGCCATGGCCCAGTGCGCGCCCTTGGCGTCCTTCATGAGGAAGACGTAGTCATTCGCCCCCTCGGTCGGAGCCTTGGCCAGCGGGTACCGCAGGTTGTTGACCCAGCGCGGCTCGAGGTTGCGGCGGTCGAGGCAGTAGATCTTGCCGCCGGCCGTCACGACGAGCAGCTGCTTCGACATGAGGTAGCAGCCCTCGATCGCGACTGCGCGATTCTTGGAGAGGTTCGCGCGGATGACGTTCGCCTTCCACGGCAGCCTCTCCAGCGCCTTCTCGCCGTGCTCGGCGAGCGATGAAACGCCCTCGTTGCCGCTGGCGCTGTCCATGGCGACACCATGCGTCACCAGGGTGGCCACGACGAGGAGGAATCCCGTCTTGAGGAGTGCACGACGTGCCATGTTGAAGCCCTGCATGCTCGTCTTCCCATCACGCGGAAATGCCGTCGAGCGGGTACGTCCCGGCCTCCGGCAGAAGTTCGCGCGCAATCATCACCCGAGAGAGGTCCATGAGCCAGCGCAATGACGCGCCATCTCGTGCGGAGCCCCTCCCACGGTCGCTTGATCTGGTCGCTTGGTCGCTTGGCACGCTGGTCCCTCCGGGCGCCCCCCACGTGCCGAGGGAGCGGTCGCCTTATAGGCCGCTCAGGCCCGGGTGTCAAGGTTCCCAGGCCTCTGCACGGGACGCCAAAGTCCATGTCAGCGAAAGGGTTAGGTCGACGCTCGGGCCCTATGGCATTTGCCCGGGGCCCTCGACCCCTCCGCTACGATTGACGGCTTGCAGCCCCCCAACGACGATCCCCGCAGCCAACTCCTACGAAAGAACGTCGCCGGCCTGCTAGAGCGCATCGCAGCCGCGCGCTCGCGAGGCGCGCACGCAGCCGCCGACGTGCAGCTCGTCGTGGTCACCAAGTCGCAGCCGGCCTCCATCTTCGGGCCGCTGGCGGATGCCGGCGTCAGCGACATCGGCGAGAACCGCATCCAGAGCGCCGCGCAGCGCCGTCCCCTGGCCCCCGCCGGCCTGACCTGGCACGGCATCGGGCACCTGCAACGGAACAAGGCGCGAACAGCCATCGCCACGTTCGATCTCTTCCACGCCCTGGAAAGCCTGCGGCTGGCCGAGCACCTCGAGCGCCTGCTCGCCGAGGTCGGCCGTGTCTGGCCGGTCTACCTGCAGGTGAACACCGCGGGGGACGAGGCCAAGGCCGGCGTGGAGCCCGACGAGGCCTTGCCCCTGCTCGAGGCCGTCAGCCGCCTCAGCCACCTCGAAGTGCGCGGCTTCATGACGATGGGCAGACTGGGTGCTTCGGAAGCGGATCTCCGCGCCACGTTTTGTACCCTACGGGAGATCCGTGATGAGGCCGTGCGGCGCGGGCGGGGCACCGCTGCGCCCCAAGGCCTCTCCATGGGCATGAGCGACGACTTCGAAATCGCCGTGGAAGAAGGTGCGACCGCAGTGCGAGTCGGCCGCGCGGTCTTCCACGGCGTTGATAACCATGCGGCCCCGAGCTCCGGCGACGAGACGTCCGGAGAGCGGGGTGGCGGCGGAGAGCAGACGTGACCCTCAGACTGCGGATCGAGCACGGCCAGGACGCGGGCACCACGTGGCGTCTACCCAAGCCCGGCGTCTACACCATCGGCCGACAGCCCACGAACTCCATGCGCGTCCTCGACATGAAGGTCAGCAAGGAGCATTGCGAGATCCGTCTGGTGCAGCAGGGCGGCCGCATACGCGCCGCGCTCTACGACGGCGGCTCCACCACCGGCTGCCAGCTCAACGGCCAGCCGGTCCCCAAGCAAAAGAACATCGCGATCAATCCCGGCGACGAACTGCGCATCGGGCTCACGATCCTGCGCGTGCTCAGCGACGGCGAGGCCGACGCGGACGCGGAACCGGTCGCAGGCCGCGAGGTCACGGGAGCATCCGTCGCAAGCGCTGGCCGCGGTGGCGAACAGGGCAAGACGAAGCAGACGTTGCCGGCCGACGCGCTCGTCGGCAAGGAGCTCAGCGGCTACACGATCGAGCGCAAGATCGGCCAGGGCGGCATGGGCGGCGTGTACCTCGCTGAGCAGACGTCGCTCCAGCGCAAGGTCGCACTCAAGGTCCTCAACGAGACGTTCGCCGCGGACTCGGCGTTCGTCGATCAGTTCGTCAACGAGGCGCGTGCAGCCGGCGCCCTGAACCACCCGAACGTCGTGCAGGTCTACGACGTAGGCAGCGCGCAGGGGCACTACTTCTTCTCCATGGAGGTGATGCCCGGCGGCTCCATCGAGGACAAGATCAAGGAAGGCCCCATCAGCTGGGAGGTGGGCCTCAACTGGTTCCTCGACGCGGCCAACGCGCTGATCTTCGCCAAGAAGCGCGAGATCCTGCACCGCGACGTCAAGCCCGACAACCTGATGATCGCCGAGGACGACAGCGCCAAGCTGTGCGACCTGGGTCTCGCCAAGAAGTCCGAGGTCAGCGACCTGATGGACGCCGGCATCATCGGCACGCCGCACTTCATCTCGCCCGAGGCCATCCGCCGC
>JAHEIK010000289.1 GCA_024639415.1 Planctomycetota bacterium | reverse complement strand
AGCGGAAGCCGATGTACTCCTCGCTGTCGGTCTCACGCCACTGTGCGCCGAACTTGATGATGCTGTTCGTGCCGCCGGCACTGCCGTCGTAGGCGTGGAAGAACGTCTCGACGAAGGTGAAGGTGATGTGGTCCTCGGTCTCGGACACGGGGCTCATGTAACCGCCGAAGTCCTTCTCGAGGTCGGGAATGAAAGTCGCCGTGACCTCGACGTCGCCGATCCACTCGGCCTTGTGGCGCGCGCCGCTGTTGCCGACGATCTCCATCTTGTCGTCGAACCAGCGCATCTTCTGGTCCTTGCGCGTCTTGATCCGGAACGGGATGCGATCGGTCCAGTCCTTGATCTGCCACTTCTGGCGGAAGTCGTAGCGCAGCGTGACCGTCTTGCCCTCGAGACCGATGACCTTGCCTGTGAAGTACTCGTCGAGGGCCTTCCCACCGGCGGCCTCGGCAGGCAGAGCGCGCAGGGCCGCGGCGGGCGCAAGCAGCAGCAGGAGAAACAGAACAGAACGACCAGACACGCAGACACTCCTCACGGGCAGGTATCCTCGCACGGCGCCACCGACCAGGTGGTTACGACGGAGGCGCTCCAGCACGCCGCTGGACACCCGATTGAACCTTGCGGAAACCCAGGAATCTCGGCCCTTGATCGAGCGAAGGCCCAAAGCCCCGAAACCCTGGTTACCACCGAGAAATCGCGCCCCGCGGCTCCTCATCGTTCGGCTGTCCGCCCTAGGAGACGTCCTCCACGCCCTGCCTGTTCTGTCCGCCCTGCGGGCCCGGTTCCCAAAGGCCCGGATCGACTGGGCCGTCGAGGACCGGGCGGCCGACCTGCTCGCGGGCCGCGGCGACCTGGACGGAACGCTGATCTTCCCTCGCAAGCGCCTGAATGCTGCCCTCCGGGGCCTGCCCGCACCCGTGGACCTGGCGCGAGCGGCCGGCACTTTCGTGCGCGAGATGCGCGCGGGCGCCTACGACGTCGCCCTGGATCTCCAGGGCAACCTCAAGTCGGGTGCGGTGCTGCGAGCCAGCGGTGCGGCGCTGCGCTTCGGCC
This sequence comes from Planctomycetota bacterium, assembly GCA_024639415.1. Classification (GTDB taxonomy): domain Bacteria; phylum Planctomycetota; class PLA2; order PLA2; family JAEUHO01; genus JAHEIK01. Next base: position 4,497 of record JAHEIK010000289.1, on the reverse strand, counting down.
CCGGGCGCCCCGACGCGCGGGAGGGCAGCCAGGTCTTCTCCCATCGTCGCGCCGTGGCCCCGTCCTCCGCACGCCATCGCGTCGAGCGCAATCTCGCCCTGGCCTCGGCCCTGCTGGGCGAGAGGCTGCCGTACGTACCGCCCGGGTTCCCGGTCGGGGACGCAGACCGGGAGATGGCCGAGAAGCTCCTGCGCGAGCACGACCTGCCTACCGACGGCTACGTCGCGGTGCAGCCTGGGACGAGCGGCTTCGGGGCCTTCAAGCGCTGGCCGCCGGAGCGTTTCGGCGCCCTCGCGCGGCGACTCGCTGCCGACGGACGCCACGTCGTGATCACGTGCGGACCGGGAGAGGAGGCGCTGGCGCGTGAGGTCGAGCACGCAGCCGGAGGCTCCGCGCGCGGGCTGCGCACGCCGTCGCTGTCCGTGCTGGCGGAGATCCTGCGGCGGGCAGCCGCCTTCGTCGCGGCGGACACGGGTCCACTGCATCTCGCCGCCTTGGTGGGCACGCCCCTGGTGGGCCTGTTCGGCCCGAAGGATCCCGCCATCTACGGACCGTACGGCGTCCGCGCAGATGGAACGCCGGGCGTCCTGCCCGTGCTGACCCAGGATGATGTCGCGTGCCGCCCCTGCACGTTGCGCCGCTGCGCGGATCCCCTGTGCATGCGGACGCTGGCTCCGGAACGGGTGTACGAGGCGGTCAGCGGGGTCATCGCGTAGCGACGTGGCACGGGCCGGGCGAAGACTCGCCTTCGCGGACTCAGGCTCCCAGCGCCCCTACGGAATCCTCGGCGCCCGCACCCTCTCTCCCTCACGGCCCGGCCCCGCGTCCGTGGCCCTACAGGGGCAGCGAACCGGGCTGCAGCTCGAGGATCACACCCTTCGGACCTAGCTGGATGCGGTGGGTGACGGTCCGGCAGTCGGTGAGCACGATCTTGTCGACCAACTTGCCGTCGAGCAGGGTGCCGTTGCCGGAGAGATTCTCGATCTCGACCATGTCCGGGGCGATGTAGCTGATGCGCGCGTGCTTGCGGCTGACGGAGTTGTACTGGAGATCATGGCGGATCACGTTGCGGCCGTTCGCATCGCTCTTCAGGTACGCCGGCGCCCGTCGCAGGGACCAGTCGCAATGGCGACTGCGCCCGACCACGATGGATTCGCCCAGGTTGAGCTTCACCTGCTGACCTTCGGCCAACTCGCCGAGCCCGCGCAGGGAGAGATAGTGCTCCGTGTCGTACTGGTTCGCGTCTTCGTCGGCCTTCAGGTTCATCATCGCACGTTACCTCAGGCCCGGCCCCGCCGCTTGGACGCGGTCTCCACGAGGCCTATGCCCGCGCAGCGGATTTCCGGACGCGCCGGGGCCAACTACTTCTGCTCCATGGCACGCTGCCTGCGCTGCTTCCAGCGCTCGCTGATCTTGCCCTCGAGCCGCAAGTCGTCGATCACGAGCGGCGTCCAGGTGAGGATCTGGATCCGGCCGGAGCCGTTGCGGACCTTCTTGTTCGATGCGCTGTGAGCCCCCTTGGTCGCCCACGAGGCCTTGCTGCGGGACACGATGAGCTCGTCGTCCACGAACACCTTCATCTGGCCCCGAAGGCGTTCGATGCGCACCGCGTAGCGGCGAGCGGGCTCGAACGCAAAGAGCGTCTCGCGCTGCTTGGCCAGGAACGCCGAGTCGCTCCAGCGCTCGAAGTTGCGCCCCGCTGAACCGGCCGCCCAGTCCCAGTTGCCGTGCGGGAAGGAGCGCCCGAAGTCCTTGCCCTCATGGAACGCGATGCCGCGCCCCAGGCCGTAGAAGTCGAAGGCGGGCGGCGCGTCCTCGTCGTCCAGCAGGGGGATGCCTTCGGGGAAGCGCCGCTTCCACCAGTTGGGGTCGGCCGAGCAGATGGCCACCTGGACACCGTCGACGTCGAACGCGAGGATCGAAGAGCCCCGCAGCGTCTTCACTGTGACCTCGACGACGATCTTCTCGTGGGGATCGAACAGCGTGTCGAGCGAGAGGGGCCGATCGCGCACGACACCGCGCACGCCGGGCAGGAGGTGCAGCTCACGCGAGCGCGCCAGCTCGTCGGGCGTGACCGTCTTGCGGGATACGCGCGCCTCGGCAAAGCCACGCTCGAAGTTCTTCAGCTGCCCCAGGTCGTCGAAGTCGAAGGTGACGATGTGGCGCCCCCCACCGGCCTCGACCACATCCACGCCACCGTAGAACCGGCGCAGCATCTCCTGCTGGGCCAGGATCTCGCGGCAGATCTTGATCCGCTTCTCGACGAGCAGGCGGGACGAATCGAAGGCGGCCGTGTGGCGCAGGCGGCCCGCCGGATCGACGATGTCGGCGTACAGCTCGAGCGCGACCTTGTGCTTGCCGCCGCTGGCGAACCAGTGGTTCGCTTCGGCGAGCGCGAGACCGGCGCTCTCCTCGCGCACCTCCTGCATGGCGTCCAGACGCATGCCAAGCTCGTCGACGTAGCGCCGCCACGCGGCGAGTTCCGTCGCCTCGAACTGCTGGGCCACGCGACGGTAGCCGCCGCGCTCCAGGCGCAGGTCGCGCCCCGGCTCGTCGGCAACGGCGCGCAAGCCTGCGAGAGCGACGAAGGCGCGCGCGTCGCTCGGCAGGGCGCGGCCGCTGCTCTCGGCCCACGCCAGGACCCGCTGCATCCCGACTTCGTCGATGCGCAGCGGGATGTCCTCCTTGCGCCGCGCTCCTGTGCGTGTGATGAGCGCCGTGAAGGTCCCCGAGGGCTCGTCGACACCGGCCACGCGCAGCTGCTTGTAGATGGTCATCCGCCCACCGGCACCGCGCACGGGAACGTCGCGCAGGACTTGCCCCTTGCCCTCGCCGGCGAGCCAGGCGATGGCGGCGTCCTGTACGGCACGCAAGCTCTTGGCCGCGCCCCGCATGCCTCGCAGCCCCGCTTGCATGGTCGGAGAGAGCCGCCCGCCCTGCCCGAGGGCATCGTCGATGCGCTTGGTGATGCCGCTCGGGAGACCACGTCGCAGAGCCGCCAGAGCGCCTGCGCGCGCGCTCTCGAACAGGGCAGTCGACTGCACCTGCCGAGCGGCATGCTCCTCGGCGAGCGTCAGCCGGAGCTGCTCCGCCTCGGCGGCAAGCCTGGGGAAGTAGCCGCCGCGAGCCAGGGCGTTCTCGAACGCCGCGACGCGCGAGCGATTGGCATCCGACGGATCACGCAGCGCGTCGTCGCGGACCTGCTCCCAGCCGCGGAGGACCGCACGATCGACGCGCTTCTCGGGCTCCCCCAAGGCGAGCGTGACCAGACCGTTGGGATCGAGCAAGCGCGACGTCTCGAGCCCGGCTGGCCACACATCGAGGTGCGCCGACACCTGGGCGGCGGCCTTCTCGCGGGCGGCAAGCACCTCTCCCTTGAGGTCGTAGAACTCCAGGGCCTGCACACGCTGCTCGACCACGGACTGCTCGTAGGCCGCATCGAGGGCCGTCATGACGGCGCGGATCTCGTCGGCCTTCTCGGCCGCGGCGCGCGCGCGATCCCCGCCCGTCTTCCACGCGAGGGTGCGCACCCAGTCGCCGGCGTAGACGGCAGCATGGGCCTGCCACTTATCGGCGAACGCCGCGAGGGTCGGCGCGGAGTCGTCGAGGACTGCGTCTCCCGCCGCCGCCAGCGCCTTGTCGCTGTCGACGTGAATGCGCTCGCGGAGGGCCTTGAAGTCCCTACGCGCGGGCAGCACGTCCTCGAACTCGGTGGTCTTCGCAGCGCTCTCGGCTGCGCGGAAGCGCCGCGCTGCCAGGTGATCGAGGATCTGTTGGCGCAGGCCCAGGTAGCGGGTCATGCCGCGTACCGCATCCCGGTAGGCGTCGATGCGCCGCTCGATCTGGATGCCGTTCTGTCCGGTCACACCCTGCGCGGCCTCGATCCGGCTGATGCGCTCGGCGCGTTGCTGGATCTCCTCGAAGTGTCGCTTGAGTTGTTCGAGGCTCTGCTCGGCACCGACGGGCACGACATCCAGCGCCGCTGCCTCGAGTTTGGCGATCTCCCCGCGGGCCTCTTCCCGCTGTCGCGCCTTCCACCACAGCGAGCCGCCGACACCGAGGACGAGGACCGCCGCGAGGCCGATGATGATCCGTCTGCGCCAGTGCAGGAAGCGCTTGCGGAGCAGGTACGCCTCCCAGTTGCCCTGGAAGCCACGAGGGATGATCGACTGGCCGCCACGAATCATGTCGATGTCTGCGATGACCTCGGCGGGCGTGTCGTAGCGCAGGCTCGCATCCTTGAGCATCATGCGCTCGATGAGGTGACTCACCTCGGGACTCACGTCGGCGTTGCGCACGCGCGGAGGCACGGGCTGCTGCGACATGACCTTGGTGATGATCTCGGCGAGCGTCGAGCCCTCGAACGGCGGCCGTCCCGTGACCATGGCGTACAGCGTGGCGCCCAGGCTGTAGATGTCGCTGCGCGTGTCGGCCTTCTCCGGGCTCTCCGCCTGCTCGGGCGACATGAACTGCGGCGTACCCACCGTGGCACCGTGC
>JAHEIK010000022.1 GCA_024639415.1 Planctomycetota bacterium | reverse complement strand
TCTTCGTGGCGCGCAGCTTCTCCGGGTCGAAGTCGAGTGCTTGAATCGCGTCTGCGACGACCTTCGGCTGCACCTTGCCCTCGCGCTGCAGGGCGTGCAGCGTCGCGATCACGATCGACTCGGCGTCGACCTCGAAATGGCGGCGCAGCGCCTCACGCGTATCGCTCATGCCGAAGCCGTCGGTGCCCAGCGAGGTGTACGAGCCGGGGATCCAGCGCCGCACCAGATCCGGCACGAGCTTCATGTAGTCGGTCACCGCGATGAACGGGCCATCCACACCGTCGAGGGCCTGCTGGATCCAGGGCTTCTTCTGCTCCTCGTCCGGGTGCAGGCGGTTCCAGCGCTCGACGACGAGCGCTTCGCGGCGCAGCAGCTGGTAACTGGTCGCCGACCAGACGTCGGCCGCCACACCGAACTGCTCGCCCAGGATCTCCTGGGCACGCAGCGCCTCGTTGAGGATCACGGCGCTGCCGAACAGCTGCGCCTTGAGCGGGTGTTCGTGCTCGCTGGTCTTGTAGCGGTAGAGGCCGTTCAGCACGCCCTCCTCGACGCCCTCGGGCATCGGCGGCTGCGGGTAGTTCTCGTTCTGCACGGTGATGTAGTAGAAGACGTCCTGGTCCTCGGCCACCATGCGCTTCATGCCGTCCTTGACGATGAGCGCGACCTCGTAGGCGAACGCCGGGTCGTACGCGCGGACGTTGGGGAACGTGTTGGCGAGCACGTGGCTGTGGCCGTCTTCGTGCTGCAGGCCCTCGCCGTTGAGCGTCGTGCGGCCGGCGGTGGCGCCCATGAGGAAGCCGCGCCCACGTGCGTCGGCGAACGCCCACGCGAGGTCGCCGATGCGCTGGAAGCCGAACATCGAGTAGAAGATGTAGAACGGCAGCATCGGCTGGCCGTGCGTCGCATACGACGTGCCCGCGGCCATGAAGCTCGCCATCGAGCCGGCCTCGTTGATGCCTTCCTGCAGCACCTGGCCGTCCTTGGTCTCGCGGTAGTAGAGCAGCTGCGCCTTGTCGACCGGCTCGTAGAGCTGACCCTTGGACGCGTAGATGCCGATCTGGCGGAAGAGCGGCTCCATGCCGAACGTGCGCGCTTCGTCCGGGATGATCGGCACGATGCGGTTGCCGAGGTTCTTGTCCTTGATGAGCTTCGTGAGCAGGCGCACGAATGCCATGGTCGTGGACACGCCGCCGGGGTTCTTCGTGCCGGCGTAGAACTCCTCGTAGATCTTCGTGTCCGGGGGATCGAAGTCGACGGTGAACGTCGCGTTGCGTGTCGGTACCGAGCCGCCGAGCGCCTTGCGCCGCTCCTTGAGGTACTGGATCTCCGCGCTCTCCTCACCGGGGTGGTAGTAGGGCGGGTCCTTCAGCTCCTTGTCGCTGATCGGCAGCTCGAGCCGGTCGCGGAAGCCGCTGAGGTCGGTCTCCGACATCTTCTTGATCTGGTGCGTGACGTTCTTCGACTCGAAGCCTTCGCCCAGCGTGTAGCCCTTCACCGTCTGGGCGAGGATCACGGTCGGCCGGCCGCGGTGCTCGACCGCCGCCTTGTAGGCGGTGTAGACCTTGCGCATGTCGTGGCCGCCGCGGCGCATGGCCCAGATCTCGTCATCGGAAAGATGCGCCACGACCTCGAGCAACTCGGGGCTGGTCCCGAAGAAGCGCTGGCGGATGTAGGCGCCGTCCGTCGAGCGGTACTTCTGCAGCTCGCCGTCCACGACCTCGTTCATGCGCTGGCGCAGCAGTGCGTTCCCGTCGCGCTCGAGCAGGTCGTCCCACTCGCTGCCCCACAGGACCTTCAGCACGTTCCAGCCCGCGCCGCGGAAGACCGTCTCGAGCTCCTGGACGATCTTGCCGTTGCCGCGCACCGGGCCGTCGAGGCGCTGGAGGTTGCAGTTGACGATCCACGTGAGGTTGTCGAGACCTTCACGCGACGCGACGGAGAGCGCACCGAGCGTCTCCGGCTCGTCCGTCTCGCCGTCGCCGACGAAGCACCACACGCGCGAGTTCGACGTGTCGGTGATGCCGCGCGCCTGCAGGTAGCGGTTGAAGCGCGCCTGGTAGATCGAGGCGAGGGGACCGAGACCCATCGAGACGGTGGGGAACTCCCAGAAGTCCGGCATGAGCCGCGGATGGGGATACGAGGACAGGCCTGCGCCACGCTTCACCTCGCGGCGGAAGCGGTCCATCTGCGCTTCGTCGATGCGCCCTTCGAGGAACGCGCGTGCGTAGATGCCGGGGGAGGCGTGGCCCTGGAAGTAGATCTGGTCGCCGGAGCGGTACTCGTCACGCCCCTGGAAGAAGTGGTTGAAGCCGACGTCGAGCAGCTCGGCGGCAGAGGCGAACGTCGAGATGTGGCCGCCGAGTCCGGTGTGGTGGATGTTCGCGCGCGTGACCATCACGGCGGCGTTCCAGCGGATGATGTCGCTGATCCGCTCCTCGAGCGCCTCATCGCCGGGGAAGTCCGCCTCGAAGCGTGCGGGGATCGTGTTGACGTAGTCCGAGCTGAGCAGGTGGTCCGGCACGAAGCCGCCGGCGCGGGCTCGTGCGAGCAGACGCGAGAGGACGAAGCGCGCCCGGTTCGGCCCGCTGAACTCGAGGACGGACTCGAGCGAGTCGATCCACTCCTGGGTCTCCAGGGGGTCGCTGTCGCTCTGGACACTCGGGAAGACGTTCACGGCTCGGCTCCGGATGCAGTGGGGCGAACCGGACAATGTACGAGTGGGGCCGCGGGCGGGCGCTGTTTCGGCGGACCGGGCCCTTCGGCGGGCTCAGGGCCTCAGGCCGTGCGCTCTACCGAGTCGTCGTATGCGCGCCGCAGCGACAGACCCGCACGCCGCCCTCGGGCGGGGCGGCGGGCTTGCGGTCCACGAGCAAGCCGCCCGTGCTCTTGCCGGCCCCCGGCAGCCCCGTCTGGAGCGCCGTGACGTCGCCGCTCGTGAAGCTGTAGCTGGCGGACGGACTGATCAGTGCCGAGGGATTCATGATCGAGCCCGCTTGCGAGGGGCTCGTGTGGTCCAGGCCCAGGCTGTGCCCGATCTCGTGGGCCAGCACGGCGGCGACGGTGCTGGCGAAGCCGCGGCCGATCCTGCGGAGCGTCGAGTAGCGCCCGCCGGGGCTGGGTAGCTCGTAGAGCAGCGCCCGCAGCGCGTCCACGTCATCCGCCGTGATCGGGAAGTCGTCGAGCGTGTTGCCCCAGGCGCTGTTGAAGATGGGTGTGATCTGGTTCGTGAAGACGCCGAGCTCGAGGGAGCCGGCCGTCGTGTCGTTCTCGTGCGAGTCGTTGCTCGCCCCATCGAGGAAGGCCGTGCCGATGACACCGCTCAGCGTCCCGTTCGAGATGGCCATCTGGCTGTAGCGCGTCGGCGCTCCACGCAGCGTCGCACCGGGGCTTGGCTTGGTGTAGCCCGCCCCCGGCTCTTCGAACGGGAACGTGATGGCGAGGCCCGAGCCTTCCGAGCCATCGGCGTTGCGCAGGAACATGGGGTTGAGCTGGCGCAGCAACTCGATCCGGAACCACAGCGCGGCGATCTCGTCGGCTTCGTTACCTGTCGCACCGGTGCTCCCGGGATCGCGCAGGCCCACGTCGGCGAGTGCCTTGTGGAAGTCGGTCGCGTAGGCGTGCGTGCCCGCCTTGGTGTTCGTGTCGATCCACCAGACGTCGCTGGAACCGAAGCCGGCGGTGTGCCCCGAGGTGGGGTCGGTCATCACGTCGAGGTCGAGATCGAAGGTGAGGCCGGTCCCCGTGTCGGTCGCGCGAATGCGATCGCTCACGTCGAGGCCGCCGGTCGGGCCCGCCGTCCACGTAGCCGTGCCTGCGGCAGCGCTTGTGTCCGTCAGGGTGCCGCCGCTCTCGTTGGCCACGACCGTGAAGGTCACATCGCTGGTGTGGCCGCTCGTGCTCAGGGAGACGGCGCGACCGGTCCACGCGTCGCCGAGGACCAGGCCGGCGGTCGCGGTGAGCGTGAACGGGCTGATGTCGATGCTGAGGGTCTGCGTGGCGCTCGCCTGGCCGTCGTCGGCACGGACGGTGAACGGGTACGTGCCGTTGCTCGAGGGCGTGCCGTCGATCGCGCCCTGTGCTGAGAGGTCAAGCCCCGGAGGGAGTCTGCCGCTGACCACGCTCCACTGGACGGGACCCTGCGCTCCGCTGATCGCGAGCGTTGCAGCGAAGGAAGCGCCGACGCTGCCGCCCGGCAAGGCCGAGGTCGTGATCTCGAGCTGCCCGGGATCGTTGTCCGGGAGTGTGAGGGGGAGTCCGCCGCCGCCGCCGCCACAGCCGGCCAGGGCGAGAGCCAGGGTGAGCGCAAGGAGCGTCGGGAGGGCGGGGGAGCAAGGGTGTGTGGACATGGATCGGCTACCTGTTATGCACCAGATTCCTGCAAAGCCCCACGCGGGCAGCCTCACGGCGCCCCATCGACGTTGTAGGGCGGGCCCCTGAAGAGGATCTGAAGGCCTGCTTCAGGGGCGGGACGCCCGGCCCGGGCCCAGGGGGGGTGGGTCCGGGCCGGCGTCCCACGACGGGGCGGCCAACTGTCTCTGCGGAAACCAGTCGATGTCACATCGGCGCGCCGGATGGGGAGCGGCAGGCCGCTGAGGAGGCCGACTCGTGGTCCTCCACTCGAGGCCGACGAAACGGCCTGTCCGCCTCCAGCCCGTCGCGCAGTCCGCTCCAATGCCAAGAAGTCACATACCCACCTCAGCGTTGGTGGTTGCAGTGGCCGCAAACGTGGACGCCACCGTCGGGGGCGGAGAGCGCGGCGACCTTCATGGCTGCGGTGCCGGTACCCGCGGTCCCGAGGGAGCGGCGCAGGATGGCGAGCGACTCCTCGACGAAGAAGTAGTCCGCTCCCGGGCCGATGAGCAGGTGGCCGTTCATGATCGCGCCGCTCGTGTAGGCGAACAGGTGCGGCAGGCCGATGCTGTGCCCGATCTCGTGTCCCGCGACGAAGGCGATGCTGCGGGCGAGCGCGTCCGCCTGGTAGCGGAGCATGTCGTAGCGTGCGCCGGTACCGGCACGGTCGTAGAGGAGATCCTTCAGCGCGGGGATGTCCTCGTCGCTGACCGGGTTCTCCTTCAGTTCATCGCGGTAGAGGCGGTAGGCCCGATCCACGGTGCCCGCGACGTAGTTGATGAACACGCCCATCTCGCCGACCGCGCCGGAGGCGTTGTGCTCGTGGCGCCCGTTGCCGGCGTCGTCCTGATACGCGACGCCCTGGGCGCCGAGGCTGCCGCTCTGGTCGCAGAGCGCCATGACGCTGTAGCCGTTCTCGCGGCGGCCCATGTAGCCACCGGGGCCGGGGGCGTAGTAGCCGGCGCCCGGCTGCACGAGCGGGAAGGAGATCGCCAAGCCGCGCGCGCCGTCCGTGCCGTCGGCTTCGCGCAGGTACATCTTGTTCAGTGCGCGCAGGGTGCGCACACGCACGATGAGATCGACGAGGCGGTCGGCTTCGGTGCCGCGCACGTCCGTGCTGTTGGCGCCGCGCAGGCCGAGGTAGGCGAGCGCTGCCTGGTAGTCGCTCGCAAAGGGATGCCGTCCGTGCTTGGCGTCCCAGTCCAGGTACCAGACGTCCGTCGACCCGAAGCGGGCGACGTGGTTCTCGGTCGGATTGGGTACGACAGTGACGTCGATCTCGAGGACTTCGCCCGTCCCCGTGTCGGTGACGCGCAGGCGGTCGGTCGTGCCGCCGGCCATGACCATGCCCGGGACGTAGTTCGCCGTTCCCGCGGCGGTGTCGATCTGTGCGAAGCGCCCGTCGCCGACCGCGACCTCGAAGCGCACGGCGCCCGCGGCTCCCGCGGTGCGCAGCGTGACGGGGCGGCCGCTCCAGGCGTCGCCGCAGTACAAGCCGTCCGTGACGGTCGCGCCGAAGACGTCGACGGCGATGGCGTAGGACTGCTCGTCGGCGGCCGCGCCGTCAGACGCCAGCGCGGTGAACTCGTAGAAGCCGGGTTCGCTCGGCACGCCCGTTACGCGGCCATCGGCCGTGAGGCGCAGGCCGGGGGGCAGGGTGCCGCCGGCGATCGTCCAGATCACGGGGCCCTCGGCGCCTACGGTCGTGAGCTGGGTGGGGTCGTACGCGACGCCGGGCTTGCCCGCGGGCACGCTGGTCGTCGTGATCTCGAGGGCGGCCTTGCCGTCGTCACGCGAGCCGAAGAGGTCCCCGGCGAGGTCTTCGAGCGCGCCGCCGGCGCCGCAAGCGGGTGCCGTGAGGGCGAAGCTCAGCGTCAGTACCAAGCGCAACAGGTGGCGCGGCGTGAAGCCCCGATTCGATAGTCTGCGGAACATCGCTTCATCCCGGCGAGTTCCACTGCATCCCAAAATCCCAGGTCAGGGCGTCCAACCCATCCCTGGGCACCGGTCTGATCGACTCTGCATGCCCAGCTCCTGAAGGGTTTTCTTCGCGTCCTTGAGGACCGCGCCACATCGGGGCGGCTGCGCGAGCCTTACATCGCTAGAATCCGGTGGCGTGCAGCCCACTGAATCGCCCTCTGCTTCCCACACACCGTCTGGACGGAGCGGATCACCTATCGGCCGGATGCGCGGCGGACTGCGGCGCGATGCCACCGGATTCGAGAGCGAGCTCCGCCGCTGGTTCCAGGGGCGGCTCGAGCTGCTGAGCCTGTTCACGTTGATCGCGGCAGGCGCGATGCTCGTCGTGAGCCACGTCACCGCCTTGCTCTTGGGGACATGGGAACTCGCTCGGGCGGCCCACGTCTCGACGTACATCCACATCGGGTCGTGTCTCGTGGCTGCCTCTGTCTGGCTCGCGGTCCGAGGCGAGCCGCGGCCGGCGAAGACGCTGCAGATCCTGGACGCCGTGCTCTTCGGCGGATCGTTGGCGACGATCCTCGGTATCTACGCGACCAGCTACAGCGACGGCATGCCCGTGATGGGCGGTGTCCTCGCGCTCTTCGTCCTCGCGCGCGCGCTGATCCTCCCGAGCACCGTTCGGCGGACGGTCCTGTACTCCATTTGCGCGCCGCTGGGCTTCCTCGCCATCCAACTGGCGCACGGCGTCGTGTACGCCTGGCCGGGCCAGCTGGTTCCGGCTGACTACGAGGTCTACGTTCCCATCTGGAACCAGGTCGTGTTGTGGCTCGCCGTCGTGATGGCAGCCTTCGCGTCGCATCTCAACTACACGCTGCGCGTCAAGGCCTACGAGGCCAAGCAGCTGGACCAGTACATCATCGAGAGCAAGCTCGGCGCGGGCGGCATGGGCGACGTCTACCGTGCGCGCCACGCGCTCATGCGACGCCCCACGGCTGTGAAGGTGTTGCGCCCCGACGTCACCGGGACGCGCGCGCTCCAGCGCTTCGAGAAGGAGGTGCGCCAGACCAGCCGGCTGACGCACCCGAACACCATCCGCATCTACGACTACGGGCGCACGCCCGAAGGCGACTTCTACTACGCGATGGAGTTGCTCGACGGAGCGGATCTCGAGCGCCTCGTCGAGTTGACGGGACCGCTGGCGCCGGCGCGGGCGATCCACGTTCTGGTGCAGGCCTGCAGTGCGCTGCATGAGGCGCATGAGGCCGGACTCGTGCATCGCGACGTGAAGCCCAGCAACATCCTGCTCTGCATCCGCGGGCTCGAGCACGACGTCGTCAAGGTCATGGACTTCGGGCTGGTGAAGGACACGGCCGCCGGCGAGGAGACGCTGACGCGTGCCGACGAGATCTGCGGCTCGCCCCAGACCATCTCGCCCGAGGCGCTGAAGGCCGAGGAGGTCACCCGGCGCTCGGATCTCTACGCACTCGGCGCCGTTGGTTGCTACCTGCTGACGGGCAAGCCGCCGTTTGACGGCAGGACCGTCGTCGAACTCGCGGCGGCGCACCTACACAAACCGCCGATTGCCCCGTCGGCGCGCGACGCGAGCGTCCCGCAGGATCTCGAGGCCGTGCTTCTCACCTGCCTCGCGAAGGAGCCCGACGAGCGTCCGGCCACGGCGCTCATCGTGCGCGAGGCCCTCCTGGCCTGTGCCGACGCTGGTGCGTGGAGCGCAGGTGATGCGGCGCGGTGGTGGGGGGAGCACGCGGAGCGGGTGACGGGGACGTCGGGCACGGAGATGTCGGGTGACGGGGACACGGCCCGGGTCACGGAGACGGGTGACGGGGACGTCGGGCACGGAGACGGGAACGGGAACGGGTACGGGGTCTAGCTGCGTAGCAGCTAGACGTTGATGTCCACGTCCCCGCCCAGCCCCTCGAGGTACGGCGCGAGCGCCGGATCCACGTGCTCCGCCAGGAAGCGCTGCGTCTGACGACTCGCCAGACCCGTGAAGCGTGCGGGCTGCATCAGATCCTGCAACTCATCCTTCACGGCGAAGAACGCCTCGTCGTCGCGCAGGCGCAGGATCAAGTCGTTGCGATCCGAGCCGGCGACGATCTGGTCCTTGGCCGCGAGGCTGTGCTGGCGGATGCGCTCGTGGAGCGCCTGCCGATCGCCGCCCATCTTCACGGCGCGCATGAGGATCTCCTCCGTCGCCATGAAGGGCAGCTCCTTGACCAGCCGCGCGCGGGCCACCGCCGTGTTCACGTGCAAGCCGCGGGCGACGTTGATCACCAGCCGCAAGATCGCATCCGCCGCGAGGAAGGCCTCCGGCAGGTAGATGCGCCTGGCCGCCGAGTCGTCGAGCGTGCGCTCGAGCCACTGCGCAGAGGCCGTCGAGGCGGCTTCGGGTACCAGCGCCATGAGGTGGCGCGCCAGGGCCGTGATGCGCTCGGTGCGCATCGGGTTCTGCTTGTAGGCCATCGCGCTGGAGCCGATCTGCTCCTTCTCGAACGGCTCGGCCAGCTCGCGTAGGCCTGACAGCAGGCGCACGTCGTTGGCGAAGCGCGTCGCCGAGACGGCGATGCCGCCCAGGACGGCGGTGATCGTGTAGTCGGCCTTGCGCGGGTAGGTCTGGCCCGAGACGGGCACGGGACGCAGGAAGCCCGCCTTCTTGGCGGTCAGCTCGTCGAGTTGCTCGCACTTCTCGGCATCACCCTCGAACAGCGTCAGGAAGCTCGCCTGCGTGCCGGTCGTCCCCTTCGAGGAGAGAAACGGCACGTTCACCTGGGCCCTCGCCGTGGCTTCGAGATCGACCAGGAGGTCCTGCAGCCAGAGGCACGCTCGCTTGCCGACCGTCGTCGGCTGGGCGGGCTGGAAGTGCGTGTACGCCAGGCACGGGATGTCGTGCGTCCGGTCGGCGAAGGCGCGTAGCGCCGCGACGGCCTCCGCCACCCCGCGCTCGATGTGCTCGAGCGCGTCGCGCAGGATCATGGCGTCGGCGTTGTCCGTGACGAAGCACGACGTCGCGCCGAGGTGGATCACACCGCGCGCGGCCGGCGCGACGTCGCCGTACGCGTGTACGTGCGCCATCACGTCGTGCCGGAAGCGCGCCTCGTACTCGGCGGCCTTCTCGAAGTCGATGTCGGTGGCCGCGGCCTGCATCGCTTCGATCTGCTCGTCCGTGATGTCGAGGCCGAGCTCCTTCTCGGCTTCCGCCAGCCAGATCCACATGCGCCGCCAGCACTCGATGCGGTGACGCTCGGAGAAGAGGCGACGCATCGGCTCGCCGGCGTAGCGCGACGTGAGGGGGCTGCGGTACTCGTCGTGGGGGGAAGCAGTCACGCGGATCCTCCGGCGGGCTCACCGGCCGTGGCGACGGTGAGCCGCAGGTCGCCGTCGGGATCCGCATACACGTGCATGCTTCCCGGGCTGACCTCGGGGTACAGGGGGTCGGAGAGGCGGCTGTCGATGTACAGCCCGAAGTAGTACAAGCTGCGCTGGATCGTGGCGCGGACGTAGTGCGTGCCCGGGTTCACGTCGGGCATTGCCGGTGTGACCTGCAGCACCTCGAGCCGCCCGCCGAGCTCGGACTTGGCCGTCGCGGCGCGCTTCAGCTCGGCCGGGCTGGTCCACGGCTGCAGCTTGAGCCGCAGATCTTCCATGCCGTGGTTGAGCAACTCGTACTCGAGCGGCTCACCGGCCTCGAGGCGGCGGTAGTTCTCACGAATCAGCTCGAGGTTGTTCAGGAGGTAGGCCTGCGCCTTCGGGCGCGGCCAGTCCGGCTTGCTCTCGAAGTCGCGGAAGCGAGGCGGGATGAACGCGATGGCTGCGTCGTCCGTCGCCCACGTGCGCTGGAGGTTGAGGAGTGCGGTCCAGAAGCGTTGCTGATCGGCGTACACACCCAGAGGGTACGCAATCCGCGGGAGCCCATGTAGGGGCTTCCCGAGCGCTGGCCGAGCGGGGGCGTGCAGGCGCCCTGCGCGCGCGCGATCCGGCGTGCGCCCTATTGCTGCGGCCCGGGGCCCGGATCGCGCATGTGCTCCCCGAACTCAGCCAGGAGCGCCAGCAGCAGCTCGGCGTCCCCCTTCTCGAGCGTGCCCTTGCGCCGTGCGACCTCGATCGTCTTGCGGGCCAGGTGCCGGTAGAGCTTGCCCATCTCACTGGGCATGGCTTCCAGGGCGCGGAGATGGCGGCGGATGGTGCCGAGGTCGCCCCGTGCGATGGGTCCAGTCAGGGCGTTCGGAAGACCCACGCTCTCCAGGTTGGCCACGGTGCCCTTGATGAGCGGCAGCAGCGCCTCGAGTGCGGTGTCGCGCGGGACGCCGGCCTTGCCCAGGAGCGTCACGGCGAACTCCATCAGCGTGACGAGGAAGTTGGACGCGACCGCGGCGCCCGCGTGATACAGCGCCTTGTCCTTGGCCTCGATGCAGACGGGGCGGCCCTCGAGCGCCACGACCAGCGCGCGCATGGTCTCCACGGCCGGCTCGTCCCCTTCGAGGAAGAAGAACGTGTCGGGCAGCATCCGCACGGCCGCCTCGATGTCCGCGAAGCTCTGGAGCGGATGCATCGCGCCGCGGTGGCCTCCGGCGGCCCGCACCCCCGACAGGATGCCCGAGGGCAGACCGCCCGCGAGGTGCACGACGGCCGCGTCCCGCTTGAGCGCGCCTCCCGCGGCCACCTCGATGGCCACCGTCGCGATGGCCTTGTCCGGCACGGCGAGGATCACGACGTCGGCTCCCAGGGCCGCCAGGCCCGGATCCCCGATCACCTCGCCCTGGCCGATGTGCGCGACGGCCTCCTGGGCGGAACGACGGTTCAGGCTGCTGATGGCGGCGATCTCGTGGCCCGCCCTGCGCAGGAGGACGCCGAGGGATGTGCCGAGGACCCCGGCGCCGATGATCGTGACCTTCACCTGCTCGACCCCTCCCGTCGAAGCGGCTTCCTCCGAAGCCGGGGGCGCAGCCTACTGCCCCCGCGCGGCGGGCGGAAGGGGGAGGAGTCGGCCGCTGCCCGATGCGGACGCCTGGACGATGAGGTCGTGCAGCCAATCCCCCGCGCCGCGGACGGCTGCCGCGAGGGGCTCACCTGCGCCCAGGCGCGCGGCAATCGCCGCCGAGAGCGTGCAGCCGGTGCCGCGCAGCGGTGGCCCGGGCACACGAGCGCGGGAGAACGCGTGCTCCCCGCCCGCCTCGACGAGATGGTCGACGCAGGTCTCGCCCGCGCCATGCCCACCCTTGAGGAGCACCGCCTGCCAGCCCAGGGCCCGGAGCGCCCGGGCGGCTTCCAGTGGCCCGCCCTCGGGGATGGCGCCGAGCCCGAGGAGCCGGGCGGCCTCCGGGAGATTCGGCGTGAGCAGCGTGGTGTGGGGGGCGAGGCGCGCGGCCAGGGCCGGCAGCGCGCGCTCCTCGAGCAGCAGGCCGCCGGCGCTCGCTGCGAGCACCGGGTCCAGGACCAGCGGAGGCGCCCCGGCGTCGTCGAGCGCGCCGGCCACCGCTTCCAGGACCTCCAGCGTGGCCAGCATGCCCACCTTCAGGGCCGCCGGCTGCGTGCGTAGCGCCGTTCCGACCTGGGCCGCCACCGTCGCGGCCTCTACCGGCCGCAGGGCTTGGACGCCGCGCTCGTCCTGCAGGGTGAGTGCCGTGACGACGGCCGTTCCCCACCCTCCGTGGGCCGCGAACGCCCTCAAGTCGGCCGCGATGCCGGCACCACCCGTAGGGTCTAAACCAGCGATGGCACACAACACCCTGTGGTTCGACCGATAGATAGGGGTAGAGTCGGTTCCGCCGGGCACCACTGCGTCGTCTGCTCGGCCTTGGGATCGGGAGGATTTCATGATCGTGCGTAGTGCATTGAACCCGCTTGTCCTCGTCATGGCATGCGCAATTGCCCTCGGAGCCTGCAGCAGCGCGCCTCCGATCGCCCAGGACTCCAACGTCCTGCTGGGCGACACCCTCCACGGCCGCATGGTCCCGGGTCGTACGCACCAGACCTTCACCTTCGAGGGTGTCGAGTCCACGCTTCTCGACGCCTACGTCAAGGCCGATGAGCGCGGCGAGCCGGCGCCGGTCGTGGCCATCCACGACCCGTCCGGCCAGGAACTGGACGTAGCCGCCGCCAGCACCACGAAGGCGGAGGATCACGAGTTCGTCGTCCGCAAGCTGGTCCTGCCCAAGACGGGGACCTACAAGGTGATCGCCCGCCCGCGCGATCCCAGCAAGCAGGTCTACTACACCTTCAAGCACAACATCCGCTGGGCCCCGATGCCGGACCGCAAGGCCCATCTCTCGGCCTCCAAGCCCGCTCCGGTCTACGTCGCCGCCCCGCGCCGCGGGCTCGTCGTCTTCAGCATCAAGCCCGACCGCGGCTCCGGGCTCGTGCCCCAGATCCAGGCGGTCAAGGACCCGTGGGGTGGTCCTGCGCTCGACAAGTCGCAGGTTCCGGCCGGCGCCGCCGCGCCGCGCGTCCACCACACCCGCGACGGCAAGATGATCCTGACCTTTACGGCGCCGCGCCCCGGCATGTACACGATCCTGGCGGCCGCCAAGCCCGGTACGGAGGGGGTCGGCACGCTGCGCGTCGGCGTCAAGCCGCCGCCGGAGCAGGCCCGCGAGGTGTTCCACAACGACAGCGCCGCCAGCGGCTTCGGCGTTCCGGGCCGTCCCGGCGCCGCCGCGCCCGTGCGCAGCTCGGGCCTGCCGCCCTTGCCCCCGCCGCCCAGCGAGCTCCCCCGCACCGTCATGCACCGTGAGCCGGCACCGGTGCAGGTCGACCCCTCGATCGCCCAACGCTAGGCGCTGCTTCCCACACAGCCGTCTCCGCCCGTGGGTCTCCGCCCGTGCGGCGTCAGCCGCTCCCGGGCCCGTACACTTGCTCCCCCTTCATCGCCCCCGTGGGAGGAGCACGATGCGCAACCGTAGCCAGATTCCTGCAGCCCGGCTGCTCCTAGCCGGTCTGCTGGCCGCCGTCCTGGCGCTACCCGCCGCCCCTTCGTTCGCGGGCGATCAGAGCTCCGACGAGCTGCGCGACGCGGTGGCCTTCGCCAAGACGAAGGTCTACCCCTGCCTCGTGAACATCAGCGTCGTCGCACGCCAGTTCCGCCAGGGTCGCGAGACGCGCGGCCTCGGCGCGGGCAGCGGCGTCATCGTGAGCCCGGCCGGACACGTGGTGACCAACTTCCACGTGGCGGGGGACGCGAGTCGCATCACGTGCAAGCTGCCGACCGGCGAGTCGATCGACGCAGACATCGTCTGTCGCGATCCGCTGACCGACCTGTGCGTGCTCAAGCTGCGCATGGACCAGCGCAGCGACCCCAACAAGCCGATTCCGTTCGCCCCGATCGGGGACTCGGATGCGGTGCAGGTCGGCGATCACGTCATGGCGATGGGCAACCCGGGCGGGCTCACGAGCACGGTGACCCTCGGGATCGTGTCGAACACGGCCCGCGTGTTCACCAACTTCACCGGCAGCGCCATCCAGACGTTCGACTTCGGCGGCGGCCAGGTCACGGGCATCTTCAATCAGTGGATGCAGCACGACGCGCTGATCCTGCCCGGCAACAGCGGCGGACCGCTGGTCAGCCTCAAGGGCGAGGTCGTCGGCATCAACACGCGCGGCGGCGGCGGCACCGGCTTCGCGGTGCCCGCCTCGACGGTCAAGAAGGTCCTCGCCCAGGCGCTGACCTGGGGTGAGGTGCGCCGCGGCTGGCTCGGCATGTCCGTCGTGCCCGTCAACAGCATGGACCGCACCAAGGGCGCGCTCGTCTCGTCCGTGTTCCCGGGCGGGCCGGCCGACAAGGCCGGCATCAAGCCGGGCGACGTCGTCATGCGCATCGGTGAGGACAAGATCTCCGTCACGGGCTTCGAGGACGTGCCGCTGTTCCTGGCCAAGATGGCCGAGTTGCCGCGCAACAAGGCCGTGGCCATCGAGTTCGAGCGCGACGGCGACCTCAACGGCGTCGAGCTGACCGTGGCGCCGATGGAGAAGTTCATCGGTGAGGAGCGGGCGTTCCGCGCCTGGTCCGTGAGTGCGATGGGCATCACGAAGCCGATGGCCTTCAGCCGTCGCTACCCCGACACGCAGGGCGTGGTGATCACGAGCATCCGACCGGGCTCTGCACCGGACAAGGCCAAGCCGGCGATCCAGAACGGCGACGTCATCATCGAGATCGACGGCAAGCCCGTCACGGGCCTGGCGAGCTTCGCGGAGCTTTCGCAGGCCAATCGCAAGAGCAAGGCCCTGTCCGTGCGCTTCCGCCGCGAGAAGCGCGACATGGTCACCGTGCTCGACATGTCCAAGCCGCCGCGTCCGCCGCGCAACACCGAACTGGCGAAGGCCTGGATGGGCATTCGCACCCAGGTGCTCACGACGAAGGTCGCCAAGGCCCTGGGCATGGACGGCAAGAGAGGCTTCCGCGTCACGTGGATCCTCCCCGGCACCCAGGCCGAGCAGTCGGACCTGCGCGTCGGGGACGTCATCACGTCGCTCAACGGCGACGCGCTCGATGCGTATCGCCTGCAGGACGCGCAGATCCTCACGCGCAAGGTCGAGGATCTCGAGATCGGCGGCGAGGCCAAGCTGAGCGTCATTCGTGCCGGCAAGGAGCTCTCCATCGCCGTGACGCTCGAAGAGACGCCGAACACCGCCGCGGATGCCCGGACGGCCGAGGACGCCGTGCTCGAGTACAAGGTGCGCGAGCTGACCTTCATCGATCGCGTCAACAACGACCTGCCCAAGGACTACGAGGGGCTCATCGTTGCTGCAGTCACGTCCGGAAGCTGGGCCCAGGTGGCCAACCTGCGCGCCGGCGACATCCTGCTCTCGATCAACGACGAGCCCGTGGACGGCATTCGCACGTTCAAGAAGCTCGTCCGCAAGCTGGGCAAGGACAAGCCCAAGCGCGTGAAGCTCTTCGTCCGCCGTGGTCGGTCCACGGCCTTCGTCTTCATGCGCCCTGAATGGCCTCGCGACTGAACGCCGCAGAGACGGCGCCGCACGCTACCAAGGTCAACACTCGCAATACGCACAAGGAGAACCTGATGCGCACCTTCACTCTCGTCGCCGCGTGCCTGGCCGTCGCGACCCTGGCTTTCTCGTCGGCCGCCTACGCCGACGACGAGGCAGTCTTCCAGAAGCTCCTCCAAGACAAGGCGAACTCGGTCGTCTCCGTGAAGTTCGTCCTGAACGTGAAGATCAGCCGCGGCGGCACGCCCATGGGCCCGCCGCAGGAGCGGTCCAGTTCCTCGACGGGTGTGGTGGTCGACAAGTCGGGCCTCATCATGATCTCCGGTCAGTCCTTCGGCGTCGGCAACCTCGGCATCCCGCGCGCGATGCGGTCGCAGTTCGAGATCTCCGCTGTGCCGTCGAACATCCGCGTCGTGTTCCCGGGCGACACGAACGAGTACAACGCCGTGATGGGGGCCAAGGACAGCAAGCTCGGCCTCGTCTTCGTGATGATCAAGGACCTCGCGGACAAGAAGATCCCGGCGCTGGACATGGAGACGTCGGCGGAGCCCAAGCTGGGGCAGACGCTCTACGGCGTGAGCCGCCTGGATCAGGGCTTCGACCACGCGCCCGTCGCCATGCGCGCGAAGGTCGCCGGTAGCGTGACGAAGCCGCGGACGATGTGGATCGTGCAGAACGCAGGCTCGCACGTCGGCATGCCGCTCTACGACGCCGCCGGCGCCATGACCGGCATCGTCGTGACCCAGGAGGGCGTCGGCGATGACTCGGCGACGCTGCCGTTCCTGCTGCCGCTGTCCGTCGTCAAGCCCACGGTCGCCACGGCCCTGAAGAAGTCCAAGGCCGAGCTCGATCGCATTCTCGAGGAAGAGGAAGAGGCTGCGGCCGAGGCAGCCGCGGAGAAGGCAGCCGCGGAGAAGGACGCCGAGAAGAAGGACGCGGATCCCAAGGCTGACGAGAAGAAGGCCGACGAGAAGAAGGACGCGCCCAAGGACGATGGCAAGAAGGATGGCGAGTAGGGCCCGCCGCCCGATCCTGACCACGCTCCTTCTGCTCTGCCTCGCGGGCAGTGCGCGCGCCGCCGATCCGGCGGAAGAGGCGCGCGTCCGCGAGGCCTCCACGCTCATCAAGCGCCTCGCCGAGTATGCCGCGGCCAAGCAGAAGGCCGACGTCGAGCGCTCGCTGCCGCGCCTCGTCAAGCTCCACAACGAGCTGAAGTCCAAGACGGTCCGCGGCAAGCTGCTCGCTGCCGCGGCCGACCTCATGCAGAACGAGGACCTGGGCGGGGCTCGCATGGCGGTCGCCGGTGCGCTCGCCGAGGTCAACGATCCCAAGGGCGCCTGGAAGCACCTGAAGGGCCTGCTGCCGTCCGTGAAGGTGACCGCGTCCGGGCTGCTGCCCCTGCGCGTGATCCAGACCGTCGGTGCCCTGGCGCCGGACGCGGCATTGCCTACGCTGCTGCAGCTCATGCAGAAGGCGAAGGACGCCAATGTCGCGCGCTACGCGATCCAGGCGCTCGGCAAGTACGGCTGGTCGAAGCAGCGCGTCAAGGTGCTGGCCGAGTTGCTCGACTACTTGCGCAAGCTGCGCCCCGGCGCGAGTGGGGGCAAGGGCGGCAAGGCCGGCGGAGCGGAAGCGCGGCGCCGGTTCAACTTCGTCCGCGAGACGCTGCTCGTGGCTCTCGGGGAGCTGACCGGGCAGAAGTTGCTCGACGAGGACAAGTGGCTCGCCGCGCACAAGGCCAACAAGAAGTCGCTGGGCAAACTCTTCACATTCGAGCGCTAGCGAGCTTCCTGCCCGTGAACGTGAACGCTTGCGTGCCCGTTACCGACGTGCCCGCTCCCGCTCTCCGTGTCCGCGCCTCTCTCCGGGGCGTGCGCCGGCCTCTGGTGGCTGTAGGGGCCTTGGGAGGCCGCCGCGGAGCGGCGGGCGAGTCTTGGCCCGTCGTGCTAGCCACCCAACGGCATCTCGTAGTGCGCTTCGATCGGTGCAAGCGAGCCCGCCTCGAACGAGACCAGCGCCGCGCTCTCGATCCGGCCTTCGATCGGCAAGCCCGTCCCGCGCGCGATGTCGAGCGCGTACGGCACGGCGATCTCCTCCAGGTGGATGCCGATGGTGGCGTGCGGTACCCAGGCGCCGGGACGGTAGTACGGCCATGCGGCTCCGTCGTGCGCACGGAAGCCATGGTGGAACTGCTCGTGCATATCCAGCAAACCGCGCGTCACGACCGGTGCCAGGAAGGCGACGTTCATCGTTCCCGGGAAGCTGCCGACGCTGGCGAAGGACACGGGCACCGGCGTCTGTGACGCGAAGAACGCCCTGGCCGGCTCGTGAAACGCCGCAGGATCGAGTCCGTTGTAGACCGCCAGCGTCACGTGCGGCCGGGCGCCGAGATCGAGCATCGTGGAGCTGAGGCCCTCGTCGCAGAGCCGCTCCCAGACCCGGCGAACGGCCGCCTCGGCTGCGGTGTCGAGCAGCAACTCCACGGCGTGATGAAGCACGGAGATCCCCGCTGGCGCGCGTGTTTGCGGATCGTTCGCGTGACGAGGCGAACCCAATCGCCTTCCATGGCGTATCCTAGACGAAGCATGACGCGCCGCGCCCGCCGCCTGCCGATCTTCCTCCTCGTCATCCTGCTGATGACGTGGGGCACCTGCCCTTGTGTCTACGCGAAGA
>JAHEIK010000021.1:5407-17916 GCA_024639415.1 Planctomycetota bacterium | reverse complement strand
CGGCCGCCAAGAGCGTTCCAGTCCCTGGCCCTGCGACGTCCGCGGAGGCCGCCACGGCCCACGTGCCGGCCAACCCGCTCTACGACGCCAAGGTCGGCGAGTGGATCCGGCTGCGCAGCGTCGTCCAGGGCGAGGAGACCGTCGCCACGCTGCGCGTCGTCCAGGTGACGGACGACAACGTGAAGCTCGAGAGCAAGGTCGCCTACGGCGGCTCGGAGATGGAGGGCGCCGTCCTCAACCGTCCGCGCCGCGCGCAGCTCATGCTGGGCCGTCGCGGAGGCAAGGTCGTGCTCGGTCGTGCCACCGTCGAGGTCAAGGGGCACAAGCTCGACTGCGTGACGATCACGCGCACGAACCGCCGCGGCACCGTGGACAAGCGCTGGATCTGCGCCGAGATCCCGGTGGACGGCATGGTCCGCCACGAGCGCGGCGGCAAGGTCGTGAAGGAACTGCTCGACTGGGGCACCGGCACACCGCCCGCCCTCAAGATGGGCAAGTGACCCGCGCTCGCGCGGGTCACGCGTAGGGGCGGGTTACATACCCGCCCACCCGCCCACCCGCCCACGCGCGCCCCGGGCCCGAAGGGCGGCAATGTATGCCGCCCCTACCCGGGCCCTCCGGCCGCCCCTACGGGCTACATGCGCACGCGAAGACCTTGCGCGGGTCTGAAGCCGGACGCGGGACGACGTTGCACCGAATCGCTTCGCGGCGTTCAATCGGGTGGAGGACCGAGGCATTCGTAGGCCCGCTGCTTTGAGGCTGATCGCAGGCGTCGCGCTCGCGGCGCTCGCCGTACTGCACGCGCAACCGGCCCATGCCCACGGCGGCGTCATCGCCCCGCCCCCCAACCCGCAGGCCAAGGGACCTCCCGGCGGCAGCGGTGGCGTTCCCAACCACGTCGACCCGGGCTTCGGCGGTCCCGTGGTCACCCCCGGCTCCGGCGGCTCCGTCACGCCGCGTCGCGCCAGCCGCCGCAAGACACCCCTGACCTCGACCTTCGAGACGTCCTGGGAGCTGTGGTGGCGACTGAACCGGGACGGCTTCCTGCCCGTGCGCGAGCGCACGCGGCGCGTCGTCGTGACCCCGTCGCCTGAGAGTGGTGGCGTGCGCGGAGCGACGGCCTGGGAGGCGCAGCGGCGCGGACTCGTCGACACCAAGGCGCTGCCGTTCCTCCTGGAGGTCCTGGATCCGGCGCGCAAGCAGCCCGCAGACGTGCGGGCTTCGGCGTGCATCGCGTTGGGCAAGATCGCACGCGACGGCAGCGCCGCCGACGTGCTGCTGGAGCATCTCGAGGATCCCCGCGCGCCCGACATCGTGCGGGAGTCGGCCGCGCTCGGCCTCGGTCTCCTGCGCCGCAGCGAGCCGAAGCTGCGCCTGAAGCCCATTCGCTACGAGATCGTCCGAGGACGCCTGCTGAAGGTCTTCGACCAGATCAGCGGCGGCAAGAAGACGCTGATCCCCGTGCGGACGCGTGCGTTCGCGATGTACGCGCTCGGACTGCTCGGGGACCAGCCGTTCCGCGACGATCCGCTGAGCAAGGACGGCCGCCTGATCTCCAAGCTGCTGTGGGAGCGCCTGGGCGTGCCGTACCGGGACCGCGAGCTGCACATCGCCTTGCTCACCGCCCTGGGGCGCCAGCCTCGGGCCGGGATTCCGGAGGGCATCCAGGACGCGCTGCGCGAGATCGTCATGGGCAAGACGACCCACGGGCACCGCTGGGACTTGCTCAAGCGCGCACACGCCGTGACGGCCGTCGCGCGCCTCGGCGGCGTCGGGGGCCATGCCTTCCTGCTGCGCATCACACTCGACAAGCGCAAGCCATTGGTGACGCGCCTCGCTGCGGAGCTGGCCATCGCCGACCGGGCACCCCATCTCGCGGCGGCCGAGCGTAGTGCGGCGCTACGCGTCATGCGCCGGACGTTCCTGCTGGAGCAGGAGCTGCTAGCCGTCGGCTTGGCGAACCTCGCGATGGGACGGCTGGTCGGCGCCGACCTCGCAGCAGGCTCCACCCGTGTGCTCGAGTTCGACAAGGCCGACAAGCTGCTGCTCGAGCGTGCCGAGCAGGCGCCTTGGTATCTGCGCGGCTTCGCGGCACTCGGACTTGCTCTCGCAGCGCGCGAGGGCACTGCGGACCTACCCGCCGCCGTCGCCTTCCGGCGCCGGGCTTCAGCCGTGCTGCTGGCCATGGCGCGCGCGAGCAAGGAACCTGCGACCGTCCGTGCCGCTGGCGTCGTCGCGCTCGGCCTGCTCGGCATGCCGGAGAACGTTCCTGCGCTCACCGCGATCGCACGGCGCGGAGGCGAGGATCCCGAAGTGCGCGCTCACGCGGCGCTGGCCCTCGGGCAGACCGGCTCGACCGGCGGGGGCGTCGTGGAGGCGCTGAGCGACCTGGTAGGGGGCTCGGCTCCCGAGACCGTCCGCAGCCATGCGGCGCTGGCCCTGTCCTTGCTCGCCGAGGGCGGCGTCGCAGCCCAGCTCATCAAGAGCCTCGACGTCGACACGTCGACGCGCCGGCTTGCCGCGGCCACCCGGGCGCTGGGGCGACTCGGCGAGCTGAGTGCCGTCGAGCCGCTCATCGCCGCCGCTCGCAGCACCGACGCCCGGCCGCTCGTGCGCGCCATGGCCATCGTCTCCCTGGGGCGGCTGCTCGATCCCGAGCCGCGCTCCAGCCTGCTGCGCCTCAGCCTGGGCGCGGCCTACCCCGCCCGTTCCCGGGCTTTGCACGAAGCACTCACCATCCTGTAGGACCAAGCCGTGCGCATCGTCTCCTGCTGCCTGTTGCTGCTCGTCGCCGTGTTCGCGGCCGATGCTGCCTGGGCCCACGGAGGCAACTTCCGCGAGTCCGGTCCGCAGGGACCGGGCGTGGACACGCCCGACGTCGCGCCGAAGGTCCGGCGCCCCACGACGACGGAGAACGCGACCTGGATCGCCGGCGACTGGCAGACGTGGTGGAGCCTGAACCGCGACGCGTTCCTGCCGGACAAGCGGACGGTGCGGCGCCGTGCGCTCCGCACGGCTGCGAGCAGTCTGTTCGGCGTCGGCCGTGTCGAGAGCTCGGGTCTCACGCGCTGGGAGCGCGCGCTCGAGCAGGGAGCCGTCGAGATCGCGCTGCCATATCTGTTCGAGGTCCTGGATCCCGCGACACCGCAGGACGATCGCATGATCGCCGCGGCGCTGCTCGCCCTCGGGCGCATCGCGCGCGACGCCGCGGCCGTTGCTGTCCTGAAGCGCTACGCCGCCGACGCCGACCAGCGCATGGAGGTGCGTGAGTCCGCGGTGTTGGCGCTTGGTCTCGTGCGCCGCTCCGACCGCGCCGCGCAGCTACCGGCTGCGACCCTGACCGCGATCCGCGCGTTCCTGATCGCCCTGTTCGACGAGAAGGACGCGCCCACCCGCGTGCGCGCCTTCGCCATCTACTCCCTCGGCCTGCTGGCTGATCAGCCCTATCCCGACACGCTGCTGCAGCGTGACGGACGGCGTGTGACCCAGGTGCTGTGGGAGCGACTGCGGCGCCGCTACGCCGCGGCGGAGTTGCCTGTGGCACTCCTCACGGCCTTGGGCATGCAGCCGCGCCCGGGCGTGCCCAGCGGGGTGCTGCAGGGTCTGCGTTCGATCGCGACGGACAAGCCGTTCCGGGGCCGGCGCTGGGACGCCATGCGTCGCTCGCACGCCCTCAGCGCCTACGCGCGGCTGGACGGTCCCGACTGGCTCTCCATCGTGCTCTGGGTGCTGCGCGGGACACGGGAGCACGTTGCGGTGC
Organism: Planctomycetota bacterium; assembly: GCA_024639415.1. Classification (GTDB taxonomy): domain Bacteria; phylum Planctomycetota; class PLA2; order PLA2; family JAEUHO01; genus JAHEIK01. The sequence goes on along the minus strand of JAHEIK010000021.1, from coordinate 14,156 downwards.
GGGCTGCCGCCGCGATCGCCTTGAACCGGCGCGCCCCGGATCTCGACGACGACGACCGCGGGCTCGCGGCGCGCTCGCTCTACAAGTCGATCCCGCGCGAGGCCCACTGGTTCGCCGCCGGCCTCGAGCAGATCGCCCTGGCCGCGCTGCTCCGTGAGGACCTGCTCGCCGGCCAGACGCGCCTCGTCGAGACCTACCGCGTGGCGCGCTATCTGCAGCGCCAGGCCGTTCGCGGACGCAGCATGACGCGGCCGTACGCGGCCCTGGCGCTGGGAGTGGCCTGCTACGGCCTCGAGCCCGTCAATCGGGCCTGCGCCGAGACGCTCAAGGACCTACGTGCCGCGCTGACGAAGGGCCTGCGGCATGGGCGGGGTTCGGACGAGGTGCTTGGTGCCTACGCGGTCGGGCTCGGTCTGGCCAAGGCCGACGGTGCGCACAGCCTGCTGCTCGACGTCCTGCGGGATCGCAAACGCAGCGCGCGTCTGCGCGGCCACTGTGCCGTGACGCTCGCCCTGCTCGGGCGCGACACGCCCCTGCTGCGCGCGGCGCTGCACAAGGCCGCCGAGGAACGCGTCTCGCCCTTCGTGCACCGCGGCGCGGTCCGTGCGCTGGCCTTGCTGGCGGCCCCCGAGACGGCGCGCAAGCTCCTGGACCAGTTGGAGACGACCCGCTCACGCTTCGCGGTGGGCGTCGTGGCCGGCGCGCTGGGTCGTTTCGGGGATCCCGCGGCGGCCCGACCGCTGGTGCGCATGGCCAAGGACAAGGTGGAGGGTCTGCGCGTGCGCCTGATGTCGGTCGTGGCGCTGGGGCTGATCTTCGATCCCGAGCCGCGGCCCAGCCGCGTGCGCTTCACGACGGATGCGAACTACCCGTCGCGGACGCCGGCCCTGGGGCAGGTCTTCAACATCAGGTGACCCGCGGAGCGGGTCGCCTGATGTTCCCGTCACCGTCACCGTTCCCGTAAACGTGCCCGACGTACCCGTCGCCCGTGCCCGTCACCCGCTCTTCTCAGCCTCTTCCCAGGGCGGGCACGGGGAAGAAGGCGGGAACGGGAACGCGTCCCGGGTACGCCGGTAACGGGCTCGCAAACGTTCACGTTCACGGGTGGGAAGAGACGGGGGACGTGCACGTGTAACGTGCACGCCGGGAACGGAAACGGGAACGGAAACGGGAACGGGGAAGAAGTGCTACTTCTTCCTGTTCGCCTTCTCGGCCTCGATCTCCTTGCGAATCCCATCCGCGATCGAGGACGGCACGGTGCGGTACTCGAAGGGTTCCATCGTGTACACGCCACGACCCTGCGAGAGGCCGCGCAGCACCTCGGCGTACTTGAACATCTCGGCCAGCGGGACGTGGCCGTAGATGCGCATCGCGTCGCCGCTGCCACTCTCGGTGCGATCGACCTGACCACGGCGCTGGTTGAGGCTGCCGAGCACGTCGCCGAGGTTGGCCTCGGGCGCCGTGATCATCACGCTCATCCACGGCTCGAGGATGTCCACCCCGACCTTCGCGACTGCATTGCGCAGCACGAGGCGACCGGACTCCTTGAAAGCCATCTCGGAGCTGTCGACGTCGTGGTGCTTGCCGTCGTGCAGGTTGAAGTGCAGCTTCACGAACGGGAAGCCGAGGGGGAAGCCCTCGTCGCAGCCCCACATGACGCCCTGCTCGACCGGGCCGATGTACTCCTTCGGCACGGAGCCGCCGACGATCGTGCTCTCGAAGGTGTTCTCGGTCTCGTCGTGGATCTCGATCTTGACGCGCGAGACGGCGAACTGGCCGCGACCACCGGACTGCTTGACGTGGCGGCCTTCGATGTCGCAGGCCTTCTTCAGCGTCTGGCGGTAGGCGACCTTCGGTCGGCCAACCTCGCAGTCGAGGCGGAACTCGTTGAGCAGACGGCTCACGAGCACCTCGAGGTGCAGTTCGCCCATGCCCGAGATGATCGTGTCCCCCGTCTCGTCGTCCGTGTAGGCGCGGAACGTCGGGTCTTCCTTCGCCAGGCGCGTGAGCGCCAGGCCGAGCTTGTCGCGGTCGCCGCGGCTCTTCGGGTGGATGGCCATCGAGATGACCGTCTCCGGGAAGCTCATCGACTCGAGCAGGATCGGCGCGTCCTTCGTGCAGAGCGTGTCGCCCGTGTAGGTGTCCTTGAAGCCGACGACCGCGCCGATGTGGCCCGCCTTCAACTCCTCGACGGCCTCGCGCTCGGCGGCGTGCATGATCACGAGGCGGCCGACGCGCTCGCGCTTGCGCCGTACGGCGTTCCACAGCTGCATGCCCTGCTCGAGCTTGCCGCTGTAGACACGGACGAAGTAGAGGTCGCCGTTCTTGTCGGCGACGGTCTTGAAGGCCAGCGCGGCCAGCGGCTCGTCGTAGTCGGGATGGCGCTCGATCTTCTCGCCCGTGTCCGGGTGCTCGCCCACGATCGTCGTGATGTCGAGCGGGCAGGGCAGGAAGTAGCAGATGGCGTCCATCAGGCGCTGGATGCCCTTGTTGCGCAGTGCCGAGCCGCACATGACCGGCACGATGTGGCCGTTCATCACGCCCTTGCGGATGCCGAGCAGCAGGTCGTCGCGGTGCAGCTCCTCGCCGCCGAGGTAGCGCTCGAGCAGCTCGTCGTCCGTCTCGGCGGCCGCTTCGACGATGGCGAGGCGCAACTCGTCGACCTTCTCGCGCAGGTTCTCCGGCACGGGCTCCTCGTGCCAGCGGCGACCCTGCGACTCGTCGTCGTAGATCATCGCGACGTTCTCGAGGATGTCGATGATGCCGTGGAAGTCGTTGGCTTGGCCGATCGGGTACTGGATCGGGAAGGCCTTGGCGCCGAGACGCGTCCGGATGGAATCGACGGCCATGTCGAAGTCGGCACCCGCCTTGTCCATCTTGTTGAGGAAGCAGATGCGCGGGACGTTGTAGCGGTTCGCCTGGCGCCAGACCGTCTCGGACTGGGGCTCGACACCGGCCTGGGCGTCGAACACGGCTACCGCACCGTCGAGCACGCGCAGACTGCGCTCCACCTCGGCGGTGAAGTCGACGTGGCCGGGTGTGTCGATGATGTTGAGCTGGCAGCCTTTCCACTCCGCGTTCGTGGCAGCGCTCGTGATCGTGATGCCGCGCTCCTGCTCCTCCTTCATGTGATCCATCGTGGCAGCGCCCTCGTGGACCTCGCCCGTGCGGTGGATGCGCCCCGAGTAGAAGAGGATGCGCTCGGTCACGGTCGTCTTGCCCGCATCGATGTGCGCCATGATGCCGATGTTGCGCACGTCGGCCAGGGTCCGGCGCTTGCCCTTCTCGTCATAGAAGGGGATGTGGATCTTCGCCGAGGGGTCCATGCTGAGGAGTTCGCGGTCCGCAGACGGGGGCGTGGCGTCGGGGCTGGTCATGGGTTTGCTCTCAGAGTGAAGCGGTAAAGCGGGCGATCGTAGCGCCTACCGCAAGCGCCACCCAGGAAAGGTCGCTGTTTTCGCGCCCGGATCGGGCCCCGCGGCAGCCAGGGCGGCCACGGCGGCCTGTCCCTCGGCGGTGGGAGACTCCCGAGCCATGTGGCACGACGCAGAAGATCGACTCTCGAAGGCTGTCGAGCGCTTCGAGGAGGGGGCCCTGGAAGCGGCCCGGATCATGCTGCGCAATCTCGACCGCCGCGGCGTGATCAGCCCGCGCATCGACCTCTATCTCGGCCACTGCCATCTGGAGGAGGGCGAGCACCGGGCCGCGATCCGCCGCTACCGGCGCAGCATCGCCCTGAATGCGGAGAGTCCCGCCCCGTGGATCGGTCTCGGGCTCTGCTACGGCCGCCTGGGTCTGCTCGAGCGTGCCATCGACGCTTTCCAGAACGCGCTCGAGCGCGGGCGCGACATCGAGGAGATCCACTGCAACCTCACGCACTGCTACGCGCTGGCGGGTGATCTGGCCAAGGCCCGTGAGCACGCCCGGGAAGCAGTCCGGCTCGATCCACGCTGCCCGCACGTCCATCGCCACCTGGCACTTGCCTACCTGTTGGTGGACGACGCGCGCCGTTCCCTGCGGGCCTGGCGACGGGTGCGCGTCCTGCAGCCGGACCACCCCGAACTCCCCGTCGGCGTCGGCCGCGCCTTTGCGCAACTCGACCGGCGCGACGAGGCCAGGCGCTGCTACATCGATGCGCTGCAGGGTCCCTTCGCTGCGGACGCGCGCTACGGGCTCGGCGATCTGGCGCGTGCCGCCGAGGACTTGGAGTCCGCCGTCGATCACTACCGGCGCGCACTGGAGGAGGACGCGGGCTTCGAGGAAGCGCGACTGCGTGCTGCGCAGTGCCTGGGCGAGCTCGGCCGCTACGACGAAGCGTGGAGCACCATCGCTCCGCTCCTCAGCGGTGAAGACCGCACCGAGGATGTCACGGCTGCTGCCGCGGCGATCCTCCACGGCTGCGGCCATCGGCGGCGTGCCATCCGGCTGCTACGCGAGTTGGTCGCAGCGGACCCCACGGCGGGGACTGCGTGGCTGCGACTGGGACGCCACCTCCTCGAGGTCGGTCGCACGCGCCCGGCCGTCGGAGTCCTGAGGCGTGCCCTGCGCTTGGCCCCGGAAGAGCCGGACACGGCGCGCCTGTTGGCACGTGCCCTCGGTCGCTCGGGCAGGCGCCGGGAGGCGGTCGCCGTGCTGGCCCGCGCTGCGCACCGCCATCCGGGGGAGCAGGAACTGCACGTCGACGTTGCCGCGGCCCTGGTCGCCCGCGGACGTCCGAGCGCGGCGGAGCGCGCGCTGCTGCGCGGGCTCTCCTGGAATCCCGAAGCCGCCACGCTGTGGGCCGCGGCTGCCGAGCTGGCGCTCGACGCCGGCAGGTTGCCCCTGGCGCGCGCTCGCCTGCGCTCGGCGCTGCGCCGCAACCGGCGCCATGCCCATGCGTTGGGCTTGCTCGTGCGTCTGCTGCGCGCGAGCGGTCGCTACGTGCGCGCCGTCCATGCAGGCCGGGCCGCCGTGCGCGTACTGCCGGCGGGGGACGAGGCGGTCCGCCACTACGGGCAGGCCCTGCTCGAGGCGGGCCGACCCCAGGAAGGCCTGCTGCAACTGCGCCGCTACGTGCTTGCCGCCCCGCACGACCCGGAGGGCTACGGGGCCATGGCCCTCGCACTCGAGGCCCTGGGCGATGAGCGCGGCGCGCACACGCAGCGCCGCCTCCGGACGCTGGTGGCCGCGCCGGTCTGAACCGTCCCGTTGCCCCCGGCCGGGGTCCATCGGCTGGGCCTTGGCGTCAGCAGCGGCGCGAGTGGAGCGCCCGTAGGACGAACGGGCCCCTTGCAATGGCGTCCGATCGTCCCGACCATGGTGGAGGGGCACTACGGCACGTGAACGAGGATGCTTGATCCGTAGGACCGCTGCAGGCGCCATTCCTTCCGAGGGGTGGGCGCACGGCGACCCACGGATGGAGGTGTCGCATGACAACCCATCGAGCCGCCATGTGCCCTCGACCTGCCATGCGGCGTGCGCGTGCTCTCGCGCTCGCAGCCCTCGCGAGTGCAGCGTGCCTGGGCGGGGCCGCGATCGCCGGCTGCGGCGGGGGTGGGGGTGGCGGCGCGGGCGCGGGTCCGACCCTCGTCCTGCTCCGCTTCGAGCAAGACGCGCTGGACAACGTGTCCCTCAACACAGTGCTGTCGTGGACGTTCAGCGAGCCGCTCGATCCGGCCACCGTGACGGGGGCCAGCCTGGAGATTCGCGAGGGCCCGAGCTTCGGTTCAGCGGTCCAGGGCACGCTCGCGGTGGACGGCGCCACCGTCACGTTCACGCCGCGCCTCGCGGGGCTGTGTGATGGGTCCGACGGCAGCTTCAAGTCGGACCGGCAGTATCGCGTTCGCCTGAGCGGTTCCCCCGAGGCGTTCTCCATTCGCAGTCTGGAGGGCCTTGCGCTGGGTCAGACGCTGACGGCGGAGTTCCACACGCGCTCGGATGCCGATCCGGACCTCTACGCGGACCAACTTCCAGGAACTGCGCCCACCGTCCTGGGCGCGTCGCCCGCCGACGGCGCGGAGGCCGTGAAGGTCGAAGACGGCAATCGCGTCGTACTGCTGCTCAGCGAGAATCTGAGCCCTTGTTCGGTGAACCGCACGACGGTCCGGTTCCATGTCTACCAGTTCGGGGATCCAGGGACGGCGGTCGCCGCCGACGACGGGAGCGGCAACGCCTCGGGCTTCGCAACGGACGCAACCAGCGCAACGTCCGACCAGACCCCCCAGGACCCGTTCACCTGGACCACGACCGGCGTCCAGGCGCTCGTCCGGACCCTGCCTGCGCCGCAGGAGATCCCTGGGCGTGTGCACCTCGAGCAGTCCTTCGAGGGGACGCGCATCCTGATCACGCCGACCTTCGGTTACAGCGCGACCCCCGGGCTCAACCGCTCGCGCTTCCCCGAGGACGCGCTCGTCGTCGTGGAAGTCACGCCCGGCATCGAGGATCTCGGCGGACTGCCGCTGGCGCCCTTCGTGTTGGCGTTCACGACCGAGAACCTGCCGCCCCAGGCCGGCGTCTACGAGGTCGACACCAAGGGGGAGACGCCGTGGGACGAGACGGCGTCGACGGCTCGCATCATCGAGTCGGGGACCGGTCAGGTGCAGGGCTTCCTGCTCTTCGCCGGGGACGGCGACAACGGCGCCAACCTGCTGTCGCCTGCCTTGCCCCAGTCCGACGCCGACACATGTGCGAGTGACTATCAGGCGAATGATGGCGCGCTCGACGACTTCGACCCGAGCGCCGACGTGTTGCTGGATACGGGCAGTACCCCGAACCCCTGTGCGAATAGCACGGATGGCTCCCAAGCCGTCGTGTGGGAGTTCCGTAGCTTCCGCATTCGCAGCGGTGTCACGGTCCGCGTCATCGGCGCGAACCCGGCCATCATCCTTACGCAAGGCGACGTGACGATCGACGCGGGCGGGCGGCTGCTGCTGCGCGGCGACGGCCAGGGCGGCGCTCCCGCGGGCCAAGGCGAAGGCAACAAGTCGGCCACGACGTCCGCGGGCACCGTGGGCGGAATCGGTGTGGCCGGCGGCGGCGGAGGCGGCAGCAGCAAGAGCGGCTCTGGCACCCGGACTCCCGCGCGTTACGGCGGGCATGGCCTGCAGGGCTACTACCACGCGAACGCCACCGGCCTCCCGGCGACCGACATCGGAGACGCCGGCGGCACCGGCGGAGGCCACGGCAACACGTCCTGCCTGTGGACCGAGCAGGTCAATCCCAACAACCGCAACACGCCCTCGGGTGGCGGTGGCGGTCACGCTGTCGCGGGCGCACCCGGTTCAGCGGCAGGTACGGGCAACGCCCCTACGCTGCTGGACAACACCCCCGACGGAGCTGCAGGCGCCGCCTACGGTCAGACGTCCGGCAAGATGTACACGCCCGAGGCCGGCAGCGGTGGCGGTGCGGGGGGTGAACTGCGGCCCTTCAGCAGCAACGTGGGACGCGGGCCCGGAGGCGCGGGCGGTGCGGGCGGCGGCTTCATCGATCTGACGTCCACCGGCGACATCCACATCTTCGGCACCATCGACGCTGCTGGTGCGGCGGGTGGCTCCAACCCCGGCGCGAACTTCACCCCGAACTACTCCTGGAATCCCGGGACCGGTGGTGGAGGCGGCGGCTCGGGCGGTGGAATCCGCCTGCTCACGCCGGGGGACATCGTCTTCAGCAGCACGACGCTGGTTACGGCGGCCGGTGGGGCGGGCGGTGCCGGGGGTGCGTCGCAGGGCGTCTCGCCCCCGCTGACCCATGGGGGCGCGGGCGGTGCCGGGCGCATCGTGCTCGAAGACTCGAACTCCGTGATCACGGGGCTGAGCAGCGCGGACGTCACACCGAGCGAGGGATCGTCCGGCTTCTATCGTGGTGTGTTCGATGGCGCGCGCTTCCGGGATGGCGAGACCAGATCCGTCGCGCTCTCCGCGCCCTTCGTCGTGGGCCCCTTCGACCCCCAGTTCCAGGTTCCAGCGGCGGCGGACTTCGATGCTCTCGCACCCGCGAGTGCCGTTGCGGCGTCCGGCGCGACCGTCATGCTCCTTGAGGCGCGCGGTTTCCAGATGCTGCCCGGCGGCTCGCCGGATCTCAGCGGGATCGTCGCCGCGCCCACACCCTGGCACACCGTCGGCCACTTCGCAGACTCCGGGGTGGAACTCGCGCCGACATGGATCGTCGGCCAGCCGCCGCTGGCCGAGATCGGGGGCAGTCTGCCGGCCGGCAACAGCGGGATCCTCGGTCTCCAGCACCTGGACGGCTGCGAGTTCATCCAGCTGCGGGTCTCGTTCTTCTTGAGGGACGGCGTCAGCGCAGCGGATCCAGGGCCGGCCCTGGATCTGTGGCGCATCCGCTTCATCTCGGACCAGTAGCCGCGGGCGGCGGGAGCCGCGCATCCCCGTGTGCGAAACCGCACGGCAGCCGACTGCGTGCGAGACTTTAGGCCCAGCATGGCGATGAGCGTTCGACCCCGCATTTCTGTCACCGGTCTCGCGGCCCCGAGAGCGTCGTCGACATAAGTCATTTCATTCAAGTAGGTTGCGAGGTCGTCGGTATCGTGCTTGCCGCATCCCCCGGACTGTTGGCCCGATCCGCGGGAACCGGGCGTCAACTGGCAACCAACTTGCGACCGGGCAGCAACAGCGTGGGTCCAACCTCGACCTGACTTGGTGGTTGTGGTCGGGTACGATTCCGCGCGAGGGTTCGGCTCTAGCGTGGCGTTCAGGGCGCCGCGCCAGGGCGATATTTCGGGCTGCGCGACGAGCCGTCGGCAGGCCCACACAGG
>JAHEIK010000021.1:0-5397 GCA_024639415.1 Planctomycetota bacterium | reverse complement strand
TCGGTGCATGAACTCACGAACAAAGTGTCGCGCGTCCACATACTGGGCAGTCGCGTTCGGTCTCCTCGCCATGGTGCTGCCGGCCTGTGGCGGCGGCGCCGGCGGTCCGCAGGCGGGCCAGGGCCTCGTGCTCTTGAGCTTCGCGCAGAATGCAGTCGACAACGCTGTGCTGAACACCCGGCTGGAGTTCGACTTCAGCTCGGAGGTGGATCCGTCCTCGATCACCAGCGCGACCATCGAGATCCGCGAAGGTCCGAGCTTCGGCTGGACCGTGCCCGGTGCGTTCATCACGCAGGGCTCGACGGTCATCTTCGAGCCGGCGCTTGCTTCGCTCTGTGATCAGAGTGACGCCGGCTTGAAGCCGGACACCGAGTACCGCGTGCAGGTCATCGGCTTCCCTGAAGAGTTCGCCGTGCGCAACATGGCAGGGCAGGCCCTGTCCTCGACGCAGACCTACCAGTTCCACACGCGCAGCGACACGGACCCGGACAAGTATCAGGATCAGATCCCCAACGTCGGTCCGGCCGTGCTCAGCACTTCGCCGGCCAACGGCGAGCAGGCTGTTGCTGTCCGGCCCGGCAACATCATCCAGATCCAGCTGTCGGAGAACGTCAACCCCTGCAGCGTCAACGACGTCAACGTCCTCGTGGACATGTACGAGAGCGGCGACCCGAGTGCGATGGTCGCCGTGCCCGGCAGCTCGCCGGTCCGCTACTCCGGTTTCTCCACGGGTGGCGACATTGCCGACCAGACGGCCGATCCCTTCTCGTGGGGCGCAGACGGCACGACGAGCTACGCGAGTGCTCCGCGCCGCATCCTCTGCGAGATCCACATGCACCAGGACTTCGGCGAGACGCGCCTCGATATCGAGCCGCTGCTCGGCTGGAACCCGGATCCCAACCAGAGCGGCCCGCTGTTCCCCGAGAACGCGCTCATCGTCGTTCAGCTGACCTTCAACATCGTGGACTACGGCGGAAGCGCGATGACGCCCGTCGTCTTCTCGTTCACGACCGAGAACCTCGCGCCGCAGACGGGCGAGTACCTGATCGAGAACAAGGGCGAGACGCCCTACGACGGCGCGCAGACCACGGCCGCCGTGCATCCCGACCCGCGTGCTCCCGAGCGCGTTCAGGGCTTCATGCTCTTCGCCGGCGATGGTGACAACGGTGGCGACCTCTACCGGCCGACGCTGCCGCAGAAGCCCGGCTGCGCACCGGGCGATGATCTGCAGTTGAACGACAACACGGTCGACAACTTCGATCCCGGTAGCGATGTGGTGCTCGACACGGGCAGCACGCCGAACACGTGTTTCAACAGCACGGACGGTTCGACGGCGGTGGTCTGGGAGTTCAACAGCTTCCGCATTCGCAGCGGTCGCACCGTGCGCATCATCGGCAAGAACCCCGCGATCATCTTGGTCCAGGGCGACATCGTCATCGAGAGCGGTGGACGACTGCTCGTCTACGGTGACAACAACGGCGGTGCGCCGCAGAGCCGCGGTGGCAACGGTCAGGATCGCTACACGCAGAACGTCGGCGGTGTCGGCGGTACCGGCGTCGCGGGTGGCGGCGATGGCGGCGACAGCAAGACGGTCCCGGCCAGTGGTCCCTCCTGGGCCTACGGCCAGGACGGATTCGCCGGCTTCGGCTCGGAAGACTACGACGGGAGCATGAGCCCGACGGGCAGCGGCCACGGCGGCGTCGGTGCGGGCCTGGCCGGCTCGCCGACGGGTCAGACCAGTTCGAGCCCGTGGGATGGTTCCCCCGTCGGTGGTGGTGGTGCCGGTCACACGGTCGCCGGTACCGATGGCGACAAGAAGAATGGAACCAACACGAAGCATCAGTTGCCTGCGCGCGGTGATGGCGGCGACCTCTACGGTGAGGAGAGCAGCGTCCTGCTCACGCCGGAAGCCGGCTCGGGTGGCGGCTCGTCCGGTGCAGCCACGCTGTACACCTACAGCACCTACGCCAGCTACGGCGCCTCGGGTGGTGCCGGCGGCGCGGGCGGCGGCTTCGTCGACCTGACCAGCAACGGCAACGTCGAGATCCAGGGCGACATCCTGGCGGTCGGCTCGAGCGGCGGCAACGGTGACGGCTGGAGTGCTTATGGCGCCAGCTCGGGCGGCGGTGGCGGCTCGGGTGGCGGTATCCGCATCCTCTCCTCGAACGACATCATCATGGCGATCACCGCGACGGTGAGCACGGCCGGTGGCCTGGGTGGCAACGGCTACGCCCCGTACAGTCTCGCCTCGGGCCGCAACGACGGTGGTGACGGCAGCGTGGGTCGCATCGCGATGGAAGATGCCGACTCCGTGATCGCCGGCATGGGCGGCGCCAACGTGACGCCCAGTGAGGGCAACGCCGGCTTCTACCGCGGCATCTTCAACCCCGGTCGCTTCCAGGGTGGTGGCCTCGAGCCGCGCGCCGTCACGGGCTTGATCGTGATGGGCAACTACTCGGGCTTCAACCCCGTGTTCATCGATCCGGTGCAGAACTACGGTGCGCAGACCGACTTCAAGGTCGGCATCCCGGTCGCCACGGCGCCCCCGGCGAGCGAGACGGCGATGCTCATCGAGGCCCAGGGCTTCGAGATGAACCCCGACGGCTCGGCTGACATGGGCACTGCTTCCGGCTGGGTCAGCGTCGGCTACTTCCGCGACAGCGGGGTCGAAGGCTCACCCACGTGGGCACTCGGCCATCCGGCAGACAAGCTGCCGCGCTCGGCCGACAACACGGGTGGGGCCGGCGGCTTCACCGAGCTGAACACGATCGCAGGCGTCGGCCAGGGCTTCGAGTACGTGCAGTTCCGCATCACGATCTACCTGCCCAGTGGGGTCGGCCCGTTCGATGCCGGCGCGTACCTCGACGACTGGCTGATCCGCTACACGAACAACCAGTAGTAGAGCCGTCAGGCTGATGGAACGGTCGGCCGCGGATGCGGCGACCCTCCGACACGACGACCAACGCCCCGGCGCCTCAGGCGCCGGGGCGTTTCTCTTGCCCGGTTGGCAGGTAGGATCCGGGGCATGGAAGCGGCGAGCACACCTGAAGAGCGCCCGGTCTTCGCGTCGGCAGAGCAGGCGGAGCGGCATGCGCTCGCTCACCTCGGGACGCTGCAGGGCGGCGGCGTCGTCGCGCTCTCCGGCGGTACGGACAGTGCGCTGCTGCTGAGTCTGGCCGCGGAGCTGTGGGGGCCGGGTGGCTGCATTGCGGCCACCAGCCGCAGCGAGAGCCTGCCTCCCGAGGAGTTGCAGGCCGCTCGGGACCAGGCCGCGGCCGCCGGCGTGGAGCACGTCTGTCTCGCGGGCTCCGAGCTCGACATCGAGGCCTTCCGGCGCAACGCGCCGGACCGCTGTTTCCACTGCAAGAGCCACCTCTATGGGGAGATGCGCAGCCTGGCAGCCGCCCGGGGGCTGCCGCACGTCCTCGATGGCACCAATGCCGACGACGCAGGGGATCATCGTCCGGGCATGGGGGCGGCACGCGACCACGGCGTCCGCTCTCCCTTCCTCGAGTGCGGTCTGGGCAAGGCGTGGGTGCGCGCCGTTTCCCGTCATCGCGGACTGGCGACCTGGGACAAGCCGGCCGAGGCGTGCCTGTCTAGTCGCTTTCCGTACGGCACCGAGGTCACCCGCGAGGGACTGCTCCGCGTGGGGCAGGCCGAGCGTGTGCTCAAGAGCCTCGGGCTGCGCAGCGTGCGGGTACGCGATCACGACCCGGTCGCGCGCATCGAGGTTCCCGTAGCCGAACTCGGCGCCGTGTTGGCTCCCGGGATGCGTGAGCGCATCCTCGCCGGGATCCAGGAGGCCGGCTTCCAGTACGTCGCGCTCGACCTCCAGGGCCTGCGCAGCGGCAGCATGAACGAGGTGCTTGGCCGCGAGTCCCGGCCGCCTGCGTGAGTGGCGCGGTGTCTCTCTGACGCAGAGAAGAGGAACCACAGAGACCACAGAGGACACGGAGCGGACTCTGGTGGTGGCCGCGCGGGATCGCGTGCCCCCGTCTCTGGGTGGACCTACGCCGTGGGATGATCACGTGGTCGGCAGTCCCCTGCGGGGAGGCACGCGAGCGCCAGAAGCGCTCTGTGATCTCTGTGTCCTCTGTGGTTCAGTTCTGTACGTGAGAGCGGGGGACGGGCACGTTCACGGGAGCAGAGCCGGATGCCAGGGGCCTGTAGGGGCATCCCGAAGGCCGCCGCAGGCGGGCGCTGTGGTTGCCCGACCCGCTCGAGCACGCGGGCGCGGGAAGAGGCACGGGCACGTCGGTGACGGGGACGGTCACGTTCACGATAGGAAGTCTGCGGGGCGTTCGATCGGCCTTGGGCCGTAGGGGCGACCCCGGAGCGAGACACCCGCAGGGTGTCGACGCTCGGTGGTCGCCCGAGGGCATCCAATCCCAATCCGGACTTACCCGGTAGGGGCGGGCCGAAGTGCCCGCCCACGGTCCATGGTGGACCCACCGCCCGCGTCTGTGCGTGACGGCCTCATGCGCCGCGACGTGGGGGCGCCTTGGCGTGCTCGCGCCGTGGAACCGAGGGGTGGCCACAAGGGCCACCCCTACGGGGTAAGTCCGAGTCCAGGGGTATGCCCTCGGGCGGGCCGAAGTGCCCGCCCACGGTCCATGGTGGACCCATCGCCCGCGTCTGTGCGTGACGGCCTCATGCGCCGCGACGTGGGGGCGCCTTGGCGTGCTCGCGCCGTGGAACCGAGGGCGTGGCCACGGGGGCCAGCCCTACCTGGTAAGTCCGAGTCCCGGAGCAGGCCCTCCCTCGGGCGGGCATGCCGTCCACCCCACCTGGGCATGGCCGAGCAGCGGCGGTGTGTGGAGAGCAGCAGGCCGGGCCACGGGCCAAGGGCACGCGGCTGACGGTGACGCGAAGGTCAACGCTCGCGGGCGGAGCCTGCTGGCAGGCTCAGCGCTGGAAGATCGGGAGGACCTCGTCCGGGATCGCCAGCGTCAGCACCGCGAAGGCCGTGCTCAAGACCGGGCCGTAGTCGTAGCGGCCGGGATCCGGTTCGAAGGACCCATCCGTCGTCAGTTGCTTGCGGAGCAGCCGGGGGTAGACCCGCTTCTGCCACCAGCCCCAGAGGTTCTTGCCTGTGGGCGACCAGGTGTGGCCATCCCATTGCCAGGCGGCCCACGCCCCGTAGAAGTGGCCGTAGTAGTACCAGGCCACATCCGTGTGCCGTTCCAGCTTGCCGCGCATGTAGGTGATGGCGCGTGAGATCGTCAGCTCGCGGTCGTCCTTGTACTTCCCGTACAGGAAGAAGGAGGAGAGGGCGGCCGCCGTCAGCGCGTAGGACGACTGCTTCTGGTGCAGGCTGTACTGGAAGGAGCCGTCCTTCGTCTGGCTCTTCTTCAAGTAGTGCAGGCCGCTGCGGACGACGTTCTCGTTCACCAC
>JAHEIK010000288.1 GCA_024639415.1 Planctomycetota bacterium | reverse complement strand
CGCGTACCAGGACGGCGATCACGTCCTTCTCGCCCCCTTCGGACGGGAGGGGCTCCGCGGCCGGCCGCCACGGCTCGAAGCCGTCGGCCTTGAGTTCCAGCCGCACGTTGCCGTGGTCGCACGGGATCCGAACGGCGCCCGAGGTGACCTCGGAGAGCGGTGCGCCCGGCGGCCCGCTTGCCTTCACGGGAAGCAACTGCAGGTCTTCGTGGGGCGGCTTGCCGTCCGTGCTCCAGCGCAGCGTCGGGTTCTTGATCGCGCTGGTGTCGTCGGAGCGGATCTGGAAGCTGAAGCGCATCGCGGGCGGCAGTGCCAGCGTCACGTCCTTCTGGCTTGCGGGGTCGAGCGGGCCGTCCGTGATCGGCATGTACTCCGGATGGTCGCCCGTGACCATTACGTCGCCCGGCAGCAGGCCGTCGACCTCGCAGCGGCCGTGCTGGTCGGTCAGCGCGACGCCGGTGTGCCCCAGCGCGCCCTCGGTCTCCTCGCCGGGCTTCACGATGACCCGCGCGCCCTCGACGGGCCGGCCGTGCCGATCGGTGACGAGGGCCTTCAGCTTCAGCGCCCGCTTGAGGCGGATCGTGACCTCGCTGCCGCGCGTCGGCTCGCACAAGCAGCCGAGGACGTAGCCGGAGGCACTCGTGAAGACGTCGAAGCGGGCCTTCTTCCAGTGGGCGCGCCCGGGGTCCACGAGCCACGTGAAGCTGCCGTCCTGCGCCGTCACGACGCGCGCGAAGGGTGGCTCGACGAAGTAGCGGATGCGCGTGGGATCCTCGAGCGCCAGGCGCATCCGGTCGGGAACACGCGGGCACGGCGGCCGCGCGTACTCCACTTCGAGTTGGGCTCCGGCCACGGGCAGGCCCGTGCCGTCGTCGACGACCGTGCCCTTCAGGAAGAGCACGCGCTTGTTCGCGGGCGGCGTCTTCCGCTTCTCGGCCGCCGCCTTGCGCGCGGCTTTCTCGTCGGCCGCCTTCTTGCGCCGTACGGCTTCGGCGGCCATGAGCTCGGGGTTCTTGTGCTCGTCGTCGAGGAACTCCTCGCCATCCGGCAGCGAGCCGTCGTCTACCGGATCGCCGCCGAGCACGAAGACCAGCAGCACGATGGCGGCGGCGAGGATCGCGATGACGGGCCAGAGGCGGGGCATGGGGGTGAGCCTACCGCCGACCTGCGGCACGCGCCGGAGTTTGGTGCTGTAGGGGCACCGTGAGCCCGAGTCCGCGAGGGCGAGTCGTTGCCCGCTCTGCACCTACTGCGGTAGCCACTCGACCGCGGGCGGAGATGCGGAAGAAGATGAACCACAGAGGACACAGAGCGGTTCCGGTGAGCCCCAAGCCGTCTTGCGTGGCGTCTGCTCCTGGTGACCCTGGACATCAGGCTGTCGGAGAGGAATGAGCACCGTGGATCTGCGACGGGCGGCCGTCGAGCTCGGCCGAGGGCACGGCGAGCGTCGAGCCCCTTGCGGGCTCCGCTCCGTGTCCTCTGTGTTCTCTGTGGTTCCTCTCTGGCGAACCACGCGCCACCGGCGATCTCCCCGGCCTCGCCCCTCGTGCGCCAGAGATCACGACGCGTGGATCGCGCGCTGCAGCGCATCCAGCCCATCCGTCAGGCATGCCGGCCCCGGCTGCAGGATGAGCGCGGAGGGGATCTCGTGGATCCGCCCCGCCCGTACCGCCGGGATCGCGGCCCAGCCCTCACGGCCTGCGAACGATGTCGTGTCCACCGGCTTGCCGCACCACGAAGCCAGGATCACGTCCGGTGCTGCCGCGATCACCTCGTCGGCGCAGGGCATGCGCTCCTTGGCCAGCTTGCCGTGCGACGTGTCGGCGAAGACGTCCTCCCCGCCTGCGATGTGGATCAGCTCGCTCACCCAGCGGATGCCCGAGATGAGCGGGTCGGGCCACTCCTCGAAGTAGACGCGCGGGCGCGGCGTCTTCCTCGAGCGCGCAGCGACCTCGTCGAGGTGCGCACGGTAGCCGGCGATGAGGTCCACGGCGCGCGCCTCCTTGCCGACCATGCGTCCCAGCACGAGCACGACGTCGAGGATCTCGCCGATGGAGCGCTGGTTGAAGACAAGGACCTGCTGACCGCGCTTGATCAGCTTGGCGGCGAGCTCCGCTTGGATATCGCTGAAGCCGATGACGAGGTCGGGCTCGAGTGCGCAGATCTTCTCGACATTGCCGCCGGTGAAGCCCGACACGATCGGCTTGTCGGTCCGCGCCTCGGGCGGCCTGACCGTCCACGCGCTGATGCCCACGACCCGCTCACCCTCGCCGAGGGCGTACAGGATCTCGGTCGGCTCCTCGGCGAGGCACACGATGCGGCGGGGGGGATCGGGCGGGGTCATGGCGGATACGCGAAGTCCCAAGATGGGCGGGTATGTAACCCGCCCCTACCTGCAGCGTGTAGGGGCGGCATACATTGCCGCCCTTGTGCGGTTGCCCTACGCAAAGCGCAGGGAGTAGATAAGCGGCAGGTTGTTGCTGAGCACGCTCCACGAGGCACCGGCGTCCTCGCTGATGTACACGTTGCCCGACGTCGTGCCGAAGGCGAGCGTCCTGCCGTCCGGAGCGATGTCGAGGCTGTGGCGGTAGGGGAAGTCCCAGGCACCCGACTGCGGCAAGCCGGCGCTCTGCTCGGTCCACGTTGCGCCGGCGTCCTCGGTGGTCATCAGGAAGAGGCGGCCGTCGAACGTCGTGCGATTGCCGTCGCTGTGCATCGGGACGATCCACGCGCGATCGGCGTTCGACGGATCGACTGCGACCGGGAAGCCGAAGTAGACGTAGGGCTTGTCGGAGACCTCATCCCACGTCGCGCACCCGTCCTTGGAGCGGTACACGCCGCAGTGGTTGGCTTGCCAGAGCACGTCGGGGTCGGACGGGGCCAGTGCGAGGAAGTGCGGATCGAAGCCGTACTCCATGTCCTGCTGGTCCGGCGGCGCGTAGTCCATGCGCAAGCCCTTGTTCGCGTAGGCCCACGTAGCACCGCCGTCCTTCGTCTCGCATACGCCGGCACAGGAAACCCCGATGTAGATGTGATCGCCGTCGCGCGGGTCGACCACGATCGAGTGGATGCCTGCGCCGTCGCGTCCACCGCCCATCCACTTGTGCTCGACGCACAGGTCCCACAGCGGTCGGTTGAGCTCCCACGAGGAGCCGTCGTCCGTCGTGGTGAACAGGCCGCCGGGCTCGGTGCCTACGTAGAAGGTCCCCGGCCGCTCGGCATGGCCGCCCTGCAGAACCCAGTAGTACTTCGCCGTCTTCTCGGTGTCCTCGGGGTACTTCGGCGCCGCGACCTCTTCGAAGGTGCCGTCGTCGCCCTTGCTGCGCGAGAGTTTGACGCCCCAGTGCCCGTGGTCGATCGAGGCCCACAGCGAGCCGTCGCGCTCGTCCCGCATCGCGTAGGCGATGGGCTGGCCTTGCAGGGCGGGCCCCTGGAGTACCCACGCCCCGTTCGCCTTGTGGGCTTCGATCAGGCCCTTGCGCGTGCCGATCAGGATGCGGTCGTTCGTCGTCGCCACGTGCCTACCCTCCGGACAGTGCCTGCAGGATGTGCACGACCGAGTCGGCCGTCAGCGCATCCCCCAGGCGCTCTTCATCCTCGACCTGCGTGCCGTCCACCCACACCGCGACGTGCTGCCGCAGCCGCCCCTGCTCATCGGTGATGTAGAAACCGAGGCCCGGCCAGCGCCCGTCGAGGCCGCGTACGAGATCGGCCACGGTCGCCGCCTCCAGCTCGCAGACGTCCGGCAGGTCGAAGAAGCGTCGCAGGTGGGGAGTGAAGCTGACACGCGCCATCGCGCGGGAGCATACCCGATTCGTAGGCGGGAGGTCGTTGGTCTCGTTGCGGAGTTGCCTAGCGTACGTTGCGTCTGCCGGGACCGCTGGGCGTGCGGCGCTTGAGGCGCGTGGCCGCCTTCAACTGCTTCTCCGCCCACTCGATCATCTGCGCCTGACAGCCGGGATGCTTGCGGCGCGACGGACGGCGCTGGATGTAGCTGCCGTCCGGTTGCATGTCCCAGGCCGAGCGCCGATCGCCGAGTTGCTTCTTCATGAAGAGGCCGATCTCGGCCCGCAGATCCGGATCCTCCACGGCGACCAGCGTCTCCACGCGGCTGTCGAGGTTGCGCTTCATGCAATCGGCGGAGCCGATGAAGTACTCCTCGTCGCCGGCGTTGTGGAAGTAGTAGATGCGCGCGTGCTCCAGGAAGCGTCCCACGACGCTGATGACCGAGATGTTCTCCGAGAGCCCCGGCACACCGGGGCGGATGCGGCAGGAGTCGCGCACGATCAGCTCGACTCTCACGCCGGCCATGGAGGCCCGGTAGAGGGCGCGCGTGACCGCCGTGTCTTCGAGGGCGTTGGTCTTGATGCGGATGAGGCCCTGCCTCGGGGGCGCACTCGCCGCCTCCTCCTCACCCTCGCCGGCGTCCGGCGGGCTCATCAGCGCGATCTCGCGCTCGATCTTTGCGAGCAGCGCAGGCTTGAGGATCTTCGGCGCGGGCAGCAGCTTCGTGTAGTGGCGCTTCGGCTTGAAGCCCGTCGTGAGGTAGTTGAGCAACTCGACGGTCTCGCGACCGATCACCTTGTCGCTGGTGAGGAGCCCGAGGTCGGAGTAGATGCGCGCGGTGACCGCGTGGTAGTTGCCCGTACCGACGTGCGCGTACAAGCGCAGTCCGTCGTAGTCCTGGCGCACGACGAGAATCACCTTGCAGTGCGTCTTCAGTCCGACGACGCCGTAGGTCACGTGGATGCCGGCCTCCTCGAGGCGGCTGGCCCAGCGGATGTTCGCCGCCTCGTCGAAGCGTGCCTTGAGCTCCACGACGACCGCAACCTGTTTGCCGTTGCGGGCCGCGTTGATCAGGTGGTCGATCGCCTTCGACTCCGACGACGTCCGGTACAGCGTCATCTTGATGGCGCGCACCTTGGGGTCCGTGGCCGCCTCCATCAGGAAGCGCTCCACCGACGTCGAGAACGACTGGTAAGGGTGGTGCAGCAGCAGCGAACCTTCCGTGCGGATCACATGGAAGATGTTGCGCTCGGTCCGCAGCGACGGGTGGTCCACCGGGTGATGCGGGACGTCGTGCAGTTCCGCGTCCGGGATCTTGGTGATCTCCATCAGGTCGCTCATGCCGAGCAGGCCGGGTGAGGCGAAGACGTCGATCTGCTCGTTGAGGCCCAGCTCCGCGGCCAGCATGCCGCGGTGGATCGGGTGGATACCCTCCTGCACCTCCATGCGCACGACAGGTGCGAAGTGGCGCTCCCGCAGCTCGGACTCGATCATCGAGAGCAGATCGTCGGCGTGCTCCTGGGCGATCTCCGTGTTGGCATTGCGCGTCACGCGGAAGAACGAGACGTCTTCCACCTCCATGCCGGGGAAGAGCACGTCGAGGTTGCCCGCGAGCACGGACTCCAGCGGCACGAAGATCCGCCGGCCCGGAAGCTGCATGAAGCGCGGGCAGCCTTCGCCGGCCGGCACCTTCACGCGCGCCAGCGGCGCCGCGGAGCCGTCCGCGTGACGCAGGGAGACCAGCAGGTTCAGTGAGAGGTTCGAGATGAACGGGAACGGGTGCGCCGGGTCGGTCGCCTGGGGCGTGACCAGTGGGTAGA
>JAHEIK010000287.1 GCA_024639415.1 Planctomycetota bacterium | reverse complement strand
AGCCCCTCCTTGCCGGAATCGCGGACGCGGCAGCGCCGCGCGCGATGACGAACAGTCCGCGCGGGAGCGCGGAACGACCTCGCGCCGGGACCTGGCGAGGGGGAAGCCCCTCCTTGCCGGAATCGCGGACGCGGCAGCGCCGCGCGCGATGACGAACAGTCCGCGCGGGAGCGCGGAACGACTGCCGGCTGCGCTGTGGGCGAGGAGGATTGGAGGGGTTCCGTAGGGGCATCGCGACCCTGAGTCTGCGAAGGGGAGTCGTTGCCCGGCCCGTGCGTCTGCCCTGATGCGAAGGCTGAGAACGACGCCGGACGCGCCTCCCATCCTCGACTTCGTGGGCTCGATCATTCGTGGGGTCGTGGGGTCGTGGGGGAGAGTGGGTGAGGGAGGAAGAGACGGGCGCGGGGCACGGGAACGCCGGAAACGCAGACGGGCACGTTTACGTTCACGGGTGGAGGAGGAAGGGAAACACGTCGGATCCACCCGCCTGCGCATAGCCTCTCCAGCATGCGAATGCGTTCCGTCCTCGCGGTGGCGCTGCGCCGCCTTCGCCAGCGGCCGGTGCGTACCTTCCTGCTGCTGCAGGGGACGGTGTGGGGCGTCGCCGTCGCGATCTTCCCGAGTGCCGTCCTGCAGGGCACGCGCGAGGCGGCCCGCACCCAGGGCGCGGAGCTGGGCGCGGATCGCATCTCCGTCGCCGCCGATCCCACCTCGGCGCGTCGTACCGACCTGCACCCCGACGACCTCGCACGGCTGCGCGAGGACGTCGAGGCCGCCAACACCTCGGTCCGCGCGCTGGCTGGCGTACGCCTCGTCCGCACGATTCCCAAGCCCGGCGCGGACGACGCGCGTGGCGCGCTCCACCTGCTGGAGTCCACGCCCGCCGCGGGGCACGCGCGCGGTCTGTCCCTTGCCGCCGGCCGCTGGCTGCAGCCACGCGACGGGCCCGGGCAGTGCCTCGTCGAGGCCGGGGTCGCTCGCTTCCTCGGCCGGAACTCGCTCGAGCCGGGAGAGCGCATCCGCCTGCCGGGCTGGGAGGAGGAGCTCGAGGTCGTCGGCGTCACCAAGGCGCGCAGCGAGGCTGCCCTGCGGACGAACGACCTGGGCTTCGATCTCGAGCACCCCATGTACTCGAGTTTCGGCGCGCCCCTGCTGCTTGCGATGGGCATCCCGCTGGTCAGCGACGGGTGGAAGCGCACCGATCGCTGCGTGTACGTGCCGCTGCCGCCCGCGTCGGAGGCCCCCTTGGAGTGGATCTTCCTGCGCGTGAAGACCTCCCAGGTGTCCGCAGCGGCGGGCGTCGTGCGCGAGGCCTTCGCCCGTCGTGACAAGGCTGCCGTGACGCTCTATCCGCTGGTGCTGCCCGTCATCATGGGGACACAGTTCGATCGCTTCCAAGCCGTCCAGCTCGCGATGTTCCTGGCGTGCCTCTTCATGGGTGCGGTCGTGATGATGAACCTCGGTCTGCTCAACGTCCTGACGCGCTCGCGCGAGATCGCGATCCGACGCACGGAGGGTGCCACGCAGCCCGACATCGCGCGCCAGTTCCTGATTGAAGGACTGGTGCTGGCGGCCGTCGGTGCGCTGCTCGGCTGCGTCCTGGGCATGGGGCTCGCCGCGCTGCGCGCGGCGCTGGAGCCTGTCGCCGGTTTCACCTGGAGCTTCCCCTGGCTGCATGCCGGCCTCGCCGTGCTCGTCGCGCTGCTGGTGGGACTCCTCGCATCGTGGATTCCTGCGCGCAAGGCCGCGCTGCAAGATCCCGTGCAGGGGCTGACCGATGACTAGCCGCCTCTTCGAAATCACCCGCGAGGGGCTGCTGCACGTCATCCGGCATCCGGCCCGCAGCCTGTTGACGGCCCTGACCAGTGCCATCGCAATCGCCGTGACGGTCAACGTCATCTCACTTTCGTTCGGCCTGGAAGAGGACATCCGGGGGGACGTCAACCTCTTCGGACTGCGCACCGTCGACGTCGGACGCCTGCCCGTCCTGGTGCCGGGGCTCCAGCGTCCGCCGCTCGGCCCCGCCGAAGAGCAGCGCATCCGCGACGTCCTCGCGGGCCTCGACGCGCTCGTCGTGCCGCGGCGGCAGGCCGCGGCAACCGTGCGACTGCCCGGCGTGGCCGGTGCCGAGCCCACGACGGCGCGCATGCAGGTGGTCGCCGCGCCGCCCGGCTACTTCAAGACCCTGACTGTGCCCTTGGCGCACGGACGCTGGCTGAGCGCGGACGATCCGTCGGGCGCGGACGGCGAGGGCGTGTGCACCCTGGATCTCGCCGCGGCGAGCAAGTTGTTCCCCGACGTGGAGCCGCACGACGCGGTGGGGCGCACGGTCACCCTGGACCTGCTGGGCTCCGAGCGCCGCTTGCGTGTGGTGGGGGTGCTCTCCGATCCCCTGCGCTACCGGGAGATCTTCGAGGCAAGGGGGCGCGCACGCTGACGAGCGCGCTGCTGTCGTTCCGCAACATCTACGTGCCGGCGGAAGCATTGGCTGGCGAGGAGTACTCAGGGATCTCCATCGTGCTCCCGACGGACGAGGCCGTCGCTGCAACCCGCAAGCGCCTGCTGACCCTGTGGTCACTCGACGCATCCGATCCGAAGGCGCTGCTCACCGGAGGCATCGGGGTCTTCGTGCGGCGTGAGTGGATGGAGGCGCTGGGCTCGTCTGCGCGCAAGGGCACCCTCGTCGGCAACCTGGTGTGGATGCTCGTCGTGCTGGTGGCCGCGGTGATGATCTCCACGCTCAACCTGATCACGGTGCGTGAGCGCTACGAGGAGATCGCCGTACGCCGCTGTGAGGGTGCGCGCGGGACGGACGTCGGGCTCCAGATCACCGTCGAGGGCATCATCACGTCGCTTGCGGGAGGCCTGGCGGGGCTGCCGATCGGCTACGTGAGCGCTGCGCTGATGCGCGAGATCGTACAGTTCCCGTTCCGCTTCGAGGTCAAGTACGCCGTCGTGGCGACGGGTATCGCGATCCTGCTCGGCCTCTTCTCGGCGGTCATCCCCGCAAGGCACGCCGCACGCCTGCAGCCGGCCCGCGTGCTCGGCCGCAGGCTGAACTGAGGTACAAGGGACACCCAGGAGACCATGCACGATCCCTTCACCATCGCCGGCTGCCACGACGCGCCCGACGCGCTTGCGATCCTCGACGCCGCCGCCCGCACCTATCAGAGTGGGCGCGTGGAGGTGGAGGCCCTGCGTCCGCTCGACCTGTGCGTGCATCGCGGTGACTTCTTGGCCGTCATGGGGCCGTCCGGCTCCGGCAAGTCGACCTTGCTGCACGTGCTCGGCTGCTTGGACCGCCCGACGGCGGGCCGCTACCTGCTTCAGGGCCGCGACGTCTCGCGGCTCTCCGATCGCGAACTGGCCAAGGTCCGCAACCAGACCATCGGCTTCGTGTTCCAGCGCTTCCATCTCCTGCGGGACGAGAGCGCGCTGCGCAACGTGGAGCTCCCCCTGCTCTACGCCGGCACGCCGCGGAGCGAGCGGCGCAGCCGGGCGCAGGCCGCGCTGGACGCGGTGGGGCTCCTCGAGCGCGTCGACCACCATCCTGGGCAGCTCTCGGGCGGCGAGCAGCAGCGGGTTGCCTTGGCTCGGGCTCTCGTGAAGCGGCCGCGGCTCCTGCTCGCCGACGAGCCGACGGGCAACCTCGACACCGCCTCCGGGACGCGCGTGCTGGAGCTGATCGAGGAGGAAAACGAACGCGGGACGACCGTCGTGTTGATCACGCACGACCCCGAGGTCGCCGCTCGTGCACGCACCCGGCTCATGATGCGGGACGGCAGCATGTTTCCGGCCGAGGCCTGATTCCAGGGCTCTGCGGGTGATCTGAAGGCTCTTGCCAGCGCGCGCTCCAAGCCTCGGTCGATCTGGCCGATGAGGGGGGTGACCCATGCGCTGCTGCCTCCTCGCCACCGTCGTGCTTCTCCTCCTGGCCGGACTGCCGTCCGTCGCCGTGGCGGAGGAGGTCTTCGTGCTCGAGGGCGGCTCCGTGGTCCGGGGTACGGCGATCCGCGAGATGGACGACCGCATCCTGGTGCGCCTGAGCAGCTACTACGACGAGAACACGATCACGCTGCGGCGGACCGAGATCACCAAGCGCTACATGCTCAACGACGCGGGGAGCCCCAAGGTCGAGATCCCCTCGGACGTCGACGCGCCTACGGATCTCGTGCCGCTGCAGGGACAGCCGGGCGTACCTCACACGATCGTTCTCGCGCAGGATCCTGCGCGGACCGAGGCCGGATCGGACGCCAAGCCGACGCTGCCCGGTGGCGAGCGTGCGTTGGACTCCGAGGGCTTCTTCGAGCGGCTCAAGCGCGTCGGCCAGGACGCCATGCCGCCGACGCTCGAGGGGCGCTTGATCCTGGGCTTCCTCCTGCTGGTCATGCTCTCCACCCTGGTGGCGGGCGGCACCCGCTTCCTCGGCATGAAAGCGGCCTCGCTCCAGGCCTCCACGACGCTGGGCTTCCTGCTCGGCGTCTTCTTGGTGGCTGACACACTGTTCCATGGCCAGTTGCTGCGCGCGGACCGGGCGCTCTGGGTCATCCCGCTGCAGGGCGCCATCTGGCTCGGCGTCGCCCGCGCCAGCCTGGAGGCGCCCCTTTCACGCACGATTCCGTTGCTCGCGCTGATGCTCTTTGCGGCGACCGCGTTCGCGTTTGCGGTCGGTTCGGTCCTCGTCAGCGTCTGACCCGAGCGAACCGGCCTTCGCCGAGCTGCGCGCTCGCTCCTACAATCTCGGCGTGCCGTTGCTCCTCTCCATCCTCGCGCTCCTCGCAGCGGGCGTGGCCATCTTGCTGGCCTGGCGCTCGTCGCGCGCTGCGCACCGCCTCGCCCTGGAGATGGTGCAGCTGCGCGATCGGCTCGAGGCTGCGGAGCAGCACTACGAGGACGCGGCGGAGGCCGCTGCACACCAGGTACCTGCTGCGCCGGCGTTCGACCCGACCGTCGCACCGCGTCTCGACGCCATGGAAGAGCGCCTGCGCGGCGCCCTCGAGCGCGAGGCCGAGCCGGTCCCGTCGGCCGCCGAGGCCGATCCGCACGCCGTGATCCGACGCTACTTCCTGAGCGAGGGCTACACGCACGTCACGCTGTTGGAGGAGGACGGTGAGAGCTGCGTGCTCGTCGAGGCCGAGCGCGAGGGCGTGATCCAGAAGGGGCGTGCGGCGCTGGACGAGGAAGGGCGCGTCCAGTGGCGTCCCGTCTCCAACTTGCGGGCGTTTCCATAGCCGCATGTCGCTGACTCAGCTTCCCGCCGCCGTCCACGGCCCCCTGGCTGCCCTGCGTCCTGCCGATGGCGTGGCCTTGATCGTGCTGCTGGCCTTCACCTGGTGGGGGGCGCGCAAGGGTGCGCTGCGCCAGGCCCTCTCGCTGGCCCTCCTGGGCGGCGGCTTCTGGGCTGCGGGAGCCTTCGCCGCGCGCTTGGAACCTACCCTTGCCAAGCTGTTCGATCTGCTGCCCGACGAGCGCCGGGCCCTCGCCTGGGGTGCCGTGCTCTTCGGCGTCCTCGTGATCGGAGCCATCCTCTTGCGACTGCTCGGCTCGCGTCTCCCCGAGCGCAGTAGCGGAGGCGCAGACCGGGTGTTCGGCGGACTGTTCGGCGCCGCC
>JAHEIK010000286.1 GCA_024639415.1 Planctomycetota bacterium | reverse complement strand
CTCGAGAACCGCCAGATCACCCCGGTCACGTGGGTCATGAAGATCCACAGCCCCGAAGCGGCACCGCGCATGCGCGCAGGCCAGTTCGTCAACCTGCACACGAGCCGCGGCATCACACCGCTCTTGCGCAGGCCCATGTCGATCCACCGCGTCGTGGAACACATGGGGCAAGCCACGGGCTTCTGCGTCCTGTACGACGTGATCGGCGTAGGCACCCGCAACCTCAGCGAGATGCGCAAGGGCGACCGCATCAGCTTCATCGGCCCGCTCGGCAACGCCATCAGCGTGCCCGAGTCGGCGCGCCGCGCCGTGCTCATCGCCGGCGGCGTTGGCATCGGCCCGATCAAGCTCGTCGCCGAAGCACTGCAGGCCATGGGGATGCGCGACATCACCTTGTGCTACGGCGCGCGCGACAACGACCACTCCGTGCCCGTCAAGGAGGCCGTTCCGGACGGCTGCCGCGTCCTGGTCTGCACGGACGACGGCTCGGTCGGCCGCAAGGGCTTCGTCACGGACATCGTGGAGGACCTGATCGGCGGCGGGCGCCTTACGCCGGGCGACTACGTCTTCACCTGCGGTCCAGTTCCGATGTTCCGCGCGGTGCGCGACCTGCTCGGCCAGCACGGCATCGCCGCCGAGGCGGCAACCGAGGAGTACATGGGCTGCGGCTTCGGTGTGTGCTTCGGCTGTCCGCTCAAGCAGCGCCAGCCCGATGGCAGCGTGGCCTACAAGCTCTGCTGCGTGGACGGCTGCATCTTCCCGCTCGAGACGCTCATCTTCGACGGTGACGAGGAGAACGACGCATGAGCCGCCGTCACATGGAAGCGGCCGTACGCGATCTCGAGCGTGTGCTGCGGCGCGTCAAGGCGAAGCAGCTCAAGGCGATCGAAGACGCCATCCTGGTCTCGGACCGCGTGTTCGTGACCGGCTTGGGGCGAACGGGCTTGATGGCGCGCGGCTTCGCCATGCGCCTCATGCACCTCGGCAGGCGGGTCTACCACGTCGGTGACGTCATCACGCCCTCCATCAACAAGCGCGACCTGCTCATCATCTGCTCGCGCACGGGACGCTCGAAGGTGCTCGGCTACTATGTCAACATCGCGCGCAAGGCGAAGGCGCGCGTCGTCGTCGTGACGGCCCGCGAGGACAGTCCCGCGGCCGCGAAGGCCGACGTGGTGCTGGGTATCAACGACACGCTGCCCAAGCGCGCGATCGCGGGGGAGCGCCCGCCGCCGCCCCTCGGATCCCTCTTCGAGCAGGCGCTGCTGATCGTGCTCGATCAGGTCGTGCTCGACCTGATGCAGGTTCTCGACCTGACCGAGGAAGACATGGCGCGGATCCACACGGGCTTCGAGTAAGCGGCGCCCGCCGCGCGCGCACAACGCCCTGTGGCGAATGGAGTTGGAACGCTCCGGCTGCCCTCGGCCGCCCGGCATGACGGGCGTAGACTGCCCCTCCCAGGTGCGATTTCCCCGCTCTTCCGGAGGATCCATGACCAACGCCGTCATCGTCTCGGCCTGCCGCACGCCCGTTGGGCGTTTCAACGGTGGCCTGTCCAAGTTCAAGGCGACCCAGCTGGGTGCCATGGCCATCAAGGAGGCGCTCGGCCGCGCGAGCGTGAATCCCGCAGACGTCGACGAAGTGATCATGGGCACCGTCCTGCAGGCGGGCCTCGGTCAGAACCCCGCGCGCCAGGCGGCCCTCGGCGGCGGCGTGCCCCCCGAGGTCGGCGCCTTCACCGTCAACAAGGTCTGCGGCTCCGGTCTGAAGTCCGTGATGCTGGCCGCCCAGGCCATCCGCGCGGGCGACGCCGACGTCATCGTCGCCGGCGGCCAGGAGAGCATGTCCGGCGCGCCCTACCTCATGCCGCAGGCCCGCAATGGCATGCGCCTCGGCCACGGCAAGCTGCTCGACGCGATGGTGCACGACGGCCTGTGGGAGATCTACAACGACTACCACATGGGCGAGACCGGTGAGCTCATCGCCGAGCGCTGCGACGTCAGCCGCGAGGCCATGGACGCCTACGCCGCCGAGAGCCACCGCCGTGCGCAGGCCGCCATCGACAGCGGCGCATTCGGCGGCGAGATCTTCCCGGTCGAGGTCAAGGACCGCAAGGGCAACGTCACCCTCGTCGAGCACGACGAGGGCGTCCGCGGCGACGTCACCGCCGAGAGCCTCGGCAAGCTGCGCGCCGCCTTCCGCAAGGACGGCGTGGTCACGCCCGGCAACGCCAGCCAGATCTCCGACGGCGCCTCGGCGCTCGTCGTGATGAGCGAGAAGGCCGCGGCCGATCGCGGACTCGAGCCGCTCGCCACGATCACCGGCTACGCCACGGGCGGCTGCGAGCCCAAGTGGGTCATGTACGCGCCGGTCGTCGCCATGGAGAAGCTGCAGCAGCGCACGGGCAAGGAGACGACCTCCTACGACCTCGTCGAGCTGAACGAGGCCTTCGCCTCGGCCGCTTGCGGTGTCAGCAAGGAAGCCGGCCTCGACGCCGCCCGCACGAACGTGAACGGCGGCGCCGTTGCGATCGGGCACCCCATCGGCGCCAGCGGCGCACGCATCCTCACCACGCTGCTCTACGCCATGAAGGAGCGCGACGTGAAGACGGGCATGGCGTCCCTGTGCCTCGGTGGCGGCAACGCCGTCGCTCTGAGCGTCACTCGGTAGGCAAGCACACCCCACTCAGGAGCCGGGTTCGATTTCATCACATTGCTCCTGATGCGTCCGGACGGCCTGTGTCGTGCGGCAATGTGATGAAATCGCGAACCGGGCTCCGTATCGACCGTCCGATGTCCGGGCGGCCATCGGAGGACAGATGACTTTCCAGCACGTAGGCGTCATCGGCGCCGGCCAGATGGGTGCCGGCATCGCGCAGGTCTTCGCCGTGAACGGCACCAAGGTGCGTCTCTACGACGTGTCGCAGGAGGCGATCGAGAAGGGCCTGATGGGCATCACGAAGAGCCTCGAGCGCTTCGTGAACAAGGAGAAGATCACCCGCGAGGCGATGGACACCGCGTTGAGCCACATCCATGCGGAGTCCGATCTCGCCGGCTTCTCCGACTGCGATCTCGTGGTCGAGGCGATCGTCGAGGACGCGGGCATCAAGAAGGACCTGTTCGCCAAGCTGAACCCGATCCTGGGTGCGGATGCGATCCTCGCCAGCAACACGTCGAGCATCTCGATCACCGAGTTGGCTGCGGCCAGTGGCCGGGCCGATCGCTTCATCGGCATGCACTTCATGAACCCCGTGCCGCTGATGAAGCTCATCGAGATCATCCGCGGCCTCGCGACGTCCGACGAGACGTACGCGAAGGTGCACGCTGCGAGCGAGGCGATCGGCAAGATCCCCGTGGTCGCCAACGACTACCCGGGCTTCGTCGCCAACCGCATCCTGATGCCCATGATCAACGAGGCCGTGACCTGCGTCATGGAGGGCGTCGCCGAGCCCGAGAACGTCGACTCCATCATGAAGCTCGGCATGAACCACCCGATGGGTCCGTTGGCGCTGGCCGACCTCATCGGCCTGGACACATGCCTCGCGATCCTGGAGGTGTTGCACAGTGGCCTGGGCGACAGCAAGTACCGTCCTTCGCCGCTGCTGCGCAAGATGGTCGCGGCGGGCTTCCTGGGTCGCAAGACGGGCAAGGGCTTCTACGACTACAGCAAGTAGTCACACGCCCTGTTGCCCGTAGGGGCGGGCTGCATGCCCGCCCTAGGGCACGCCTTCCCGGCTCCCGACTTACCCGGTAGGGGCGGCCCTTGTGGCCGCCCTCCGGCGAACGCGACGCGGCGCCGACATTCCACGCGGCATGCCTCCGCCGGTCGCGATGCCGGCGCACGGGTCACATGGAACCGAGGCGCACACTTCGGTGCGCCCCTACGTGGTAAGTCTCGACCTTGCGGGAAGCGCTCGGGCGGGCATGGAGCCCGCCCCTACCGCCCGTTCTGCTTCAGCCAGATCTCGCGCCACTCCATGCGCGGGATCCTCTCCCAGTTCGCTCCGCCGTCGCGCGTGACCTGCACCGAGCCGAACGCCAGGAAGATGCTCGCGACCATCAGGCCGACGGCCAGCAGGCCGCAGAGCGGCACCAGGATGCGCCGTCGCGGATCGAGCGATGCGTGACCGATGAGGAAACCCAAGCCCAGGCCGCCGCCGTGCGCCCAGTTGGCGATGTTGAACACGTTGGCGAGGGACGCCACGATGCACACCACCACGAACACCAGCACGTACTTGACGTTGCCGGGATGCATGACCGCGGCCGCCACCGGGTGCCGGTGCCGCAGCGCGATCAGGAAGCCGCAGAGGCCCAGGATGCCTCCGGAGAGTCCGACCGAACTGGACTGGTGGGCGATGAACTCGAGCGAGGCGCCCGCGATGCCCGTCAGGATGAGGAGTCCCAGCATGGCCAAGGCGCCCCACGTGGCCTCGAAGATGCGGCCGATGCTCCACAGGGCCATCCCGTTGAAGACCAGGTGCACCCAGCCGCCGTGGAGGAACATGGACGTCACGTGCCGCCAGACCTCGCCGGCCCAGACGTCCTGCGTCTGGTAGAGCAGCAGCAGCCAGCCAGGGCGGGGCTTCGTGCCCCGCATCGGCCACATCAACTCCGTCGCCAGGGCGAGGAGGACCGCGATTCCCACGCAGACCACGGTTGCGATGGGCGCCCGGTCCTTCGCCACGGGCCGGAAGCGGACCTGCATCCGCTGGCGCACGCCACTGGCGCAGCGGGCGCACAGCAGATCGGGCTCTACCCCGAACATCTCGGATCTCGACACGGTCGTTCCGCACACGGAACAGCCGACGATGGGGTCCTCATCCGTCACGCGGTCCTCACATACCACGCCCGCGGGCCCCTGCGCCCGTATCTTCTCCCTTGTCAGCCGCGGGGCCTGCCCTCCGCATCCGCCGTCCCAGTCAGGCGCCGCATATCCGGCGTCCGAGCCGAGGGGGTCTTGCCCATGGACTTCGAGCTATCCGAAGACCTGCAGATGCTGCAGGACGCGGCCCGTGACTTCGCGCAGAGCGAGCTCGTGGAGCGCGCCGCCGAAGCCGACCGCACGGAGGAGTTCGTGGCCGATTCGGTGCGGCTCTGCGGCGAGATGGGTTTCCTGGGGATGTCGGTACCGGAGGCCTTCGGCGGCAGCGCGCTCGGCGCCGTCGGGTCCGTACTCGTGCTCATCCAGCTCAACAAGGCTTGTGCTGCGACCGGCACGACCGTCTCGGTCCACAACAGCCTCGCCTGCGAGAGCCTCGTGCGCTTTGGCAGCGACGAGCAGAAGCAGCGCTACCTGCCCAAGCTCGCCTCCGGCGAGATGCTCGGCGCGTACGCCCTCTCGGAGGCCGGCAGCGGCTCGGACGCGGGCTCGCTCGTCTGCAAGGCCACGCGCGACGGCGACGACTGGATCCTCGACGGCACGAAGCTCTGGATCAGCCACGGCAGCGTGTGCCAGTTCTGCGTCGTCTTCGCCCGGACGGATCCCGACGCCGGCAACAAGGGCATCACGGCCTTCCTCGTCGAGAGTTCCTGGGAGGGCTACAAGCCCGGCAAGAAGGAACTGAAGATGGGCCTGCGCGGCTCACCGACGGTCGAGCTGCAGCTCGACAAGCTGCGCGTGCCC
>JAHEIK010000020.1 GCA_024639415.1 Planctomycetota bacterium | reverse complement strand
GCCTCCTGGTTTGCCTTCGCGGCCCTGGGCTTCGTCGCAGTGCTCGTGGCCCAGCGTATCGGCGTGCGCTCCGTGGGCGTCTACACCTTCATCGCAGTAGGGATCTGGGTAGCCACGCTGAAGTCGGGCATCCATCCGACAGTTGCCGGCGTGTTCCTCGGCTTGCTCACGCCTGCGCGTCCCTGGCTGGGCACGCGCCACGTCTTGGACCGGCTGCGCGATGCATGGCGGCGACTGCGGCACACAGAAGGGAATCCGAAGCCCGAGGCCGTCGAGGACCTGCTGCGCTCCGCTCGAGAGAGTGTCTCTCCGCTGGAGTCGCTGGAACGCACGCTTCACCCGTGGACAGCGTTCGCCATCATGCCCCTGTTCGCGCTAGCCAATGCGGGCGTGGCGCTGCGCCCCGAGGGGCTTGCGACGCCGCTCGCCATCGCGATCGCCGTCGCTCTCGTAGCCGGCAAGACGCTGGGCATCACGGCGGCCACGTTCATAGGTGTGCGAGCGGGCTTCGCCCATCTGCCGCAGGGCGTGTCGTTCCGCGCTGTGATCGCGGGTGCGTTGCTGAGCGGTATCGGGTTCACGATGTCGCTCTTCATCGCGTCGCTGGCTCTCGAGGGCCCGATTCTGGAGTCCGCGAAGAGCGGCATCCTCCTCGGCTCGCTCGTGGCGGGCGTGGGCGGCTACCTCATGCTCCGGCGCGTGTTGGCGCACCCCACCGAACCAGGTGAAAGTCCGTCACAGACGTGACCGGTCGGTGCCCGGTGATCCCTCTCCTGGCACGCGATGGCTCACTCACCTGGCACCGAGCGGCCGAGATTGCGACGGATCTTCACCGGGTTCCGTACGCGTGCTCCGGCGGGCACGACCGGCACGCCTACTTGCGGACAGGCGCGCGGAAGCTGCCCTCGGTGATCTTCTCGCCCCGTCCGCCGGGCGGAGTCCACGAGAAGGTCCCGGACACCTCGCTGTCCGAGGCCGCGGTGATCGTGACCTTGGCACCCATGAGCATCTTGTGCTTCGCGCCGGTCAGCGCCTTCGCGGCCTCCTCGGTCACCTTCGCATCGTCCCCATCAGCGACTCGCTTGGTGTTGATGGCGACCCGCACGAAACGGGATCCGCTCACGCCCGCGGTGTACTCGCCCGGGCCCTGGAAGTCCCTCAAGGCAAGATGCAGCTCGTCGCGCACCGCCTTGTCCCCGCCCATGTCCATACGACTTGCGCGGATGGTCAGGCGGTCTCCGCGCAGGGTGGCCTTGGTGGACTTGGCGCTCCACGCTTCCTCGCCGAGCTGCATGCGGGCCTCACCCCGGTCCTTCGACGTGCTGCTACCGGACCCGCTCCCAGCGGCTCCGCTGCTCTTCGTCCCTGCCGCGTCGTCGCCGCACGCGGTGGTCAGGGCACAGATCAGGAACAACGCGAGATGGATACGGAGTTTGTGCATGCCCGTGTGTACGGCAGCGGCCGGTGCTCCGTCAACTTGGGCGCAGGCGCATCCGACGCACAGAATCAGGATCGGTCCTCCGGAACCGCGGCTCGGTACCGCGGGCTCACGGCTCAGCGATGGTCACGCGCAGCAGCACGATCCGTGAGGACGTGGCAGCGACGATCGGCGAGGTCGTATCGGCAGGGCGCAGGAGCAACGTGCCTTCGTCGGGTAGGTGTACGTCAAGCGCCGGGGTGAACCGGAGCCTGCCTGCGACCATCACCCGGAGTCGCCCCTCGATGCGAACGTACGTCGCCGTCCTGCCACGATCGCGGGCGGGGCCCCGCACCCAAGCCGCGACAGTCGACTCCGACGTCACGCAGGAAGCTCGCGACGTACGGAACCAACGTACGGAACCAGGCACGAGTCCGTCACGATTGCGATCGATCCGTGCCAGGTGAACCTCGTCTCCGCTGCTGGCTGGTCACGCTCAGCACGGCTGCTCCCCGTCGCAGCAGCGCGTGGAGATACCGTGGCCGGTTTGCCTGGCACCGAACGGCCGGGATTGCGGCGGACTCGTGCCTGGTTCCGTACACCAGCAGTACACACATCTGGTCCGACGTCGGCTCCGGATCGCCAGGGGCGAGGACCGCCCCCCCCACGCGTGGCCTGGCGGGGGCTGCCCATGCAATGCGGCGGGCACCACCCCGGGATCATCTCGAGGTCATGGGTCGCACGCGGCGACTCCGTGCGCGCGCTGGACGGTCACAGATGCAGGCGCACAGTCCTGCGCGTCCCGAACCGGGTGATCGTCCGTCGCGCCGCAATCCATGACGGCGGACTGCTGGACACGGCGAAGGGTGCGAGCAGCATCCGGGCAGGGCCCCGAGATTCGCTGACGCGATTGCGTCGGTGAACCCACGGAGCTATCCTGCAACCCGCCGCGCGTGGAGGTTGCAGCTGGTGTGCACACCGCGCAAGACTCTGAAGCCCGGGACCGCGATCCTCCTTCGAACGGTGCAGGAGGCGCAGCGGCTCACGAGGCTGCTCGTGCGCCCACGTGGGTCATCCGCGACACGCGGTGCCCCTCCGCACGAGGAACGCGAGGCACTCCCAAGCGATCCATTCGGAGGTGGAGAATGCCCAGACTGAGGCTCGTCATGCTGTTGCTGTTCGTGGGTTGGCTCGCGAGCCCGCTGCCGGCCGCAGGCGGCCCGGACGCGATCAAGGATACGGAGTCCGCCACACACGGCGCGGACTCAGCGTCCTACAGCGTGGCCGGAACGTACACGTACCCGGGGTTCAAGCTCATCCAGTTCACCCTGCCGGTTCTGTCTCACTACTCGTACATGCTCGTCAGTGCAGGCGAGTGCCTGGTCGTGGATCCTGGCAGGGACATCGACGTCTACCTGAAGACGGCCGCCGCTGAGCGCGTACAGATCATCGGCGTCTGGCTCAGTCACTCCCACGCAGACTTCGTGGCGGGTCATGCCGAGTTCGCGCGCCGCGGCGTGCCAATCTGGGTGAGCGCCAAGGCGGGTGCGAAGTACGAGCACCGCCCGCTGAAGGACGGAGACTCCATCGCTGTCGGCGCAGCTGTCGTCAGCATCCTCGAGACGCCGGGCCACACGCCCGATGGGACGTGCGCCCTCGTCGCGGAGAAGGCCAAGGCGAGCGAGCCCCATGCCCTGCTCAGCGGCGACACACTGTTCGTCGGCAGCGTAGGGCGGCCCGATCTCATGGGTGAAGGCATGGCCGCCTCAGCCCTGGCGTCCTCCATGTTCAACACGTGGACGCGCGTCCTGTCGAAGCTGCCCGATCACGTGCGGGTTCTCCCCGCCCACGGGGCGGGGTCCCTGTGTGGAGCGCACCTCTCGGACCAGCCTTCCGGGACGATCGGAGAGCAGCGGGTCGCCAATCCCTACTTCCAGCACAAGAGCAGAGGCGCGTTCATCGCCGCAGTGCTCGACGGCTTGCCGGAAGCCCCGCAGTACTTCAAGCACAACGCGGCGGCCAACCAGCGCGGACCGGATGCCGTGGAGTGGAACGCCGAGCTCGTCCTCGCCTCGGCGGACGCCGAGCTCACGGACACCTCCAAGCACTACGTGGTGGACATCCGCGATGCCGCCGACTACGCCGGCGGACACCTGCCGAACTCGGTCAACATCGCGCTCCGCGGGCGGTTCGAGACCTGGGCGGGCATCATGGTCCCTTGGGGCTCGGACCTCGTGCTCGTCGGCGACGTCAAGGAGCTGAAGGAGGCCGTCACGCGTCTGCACCGCGTCGGCTACCGGGCCCGTGTCATCACGCTCGGTGCGTGGAAGCAGGCAGGGCTGCCACTGCGCAAGAACAACATGTGCGACCCGCGTGAGCTCTACGCGGCCATGCAGACGCCCGAGTCGCCAATCGTCATCGACGTGCGACTACCCAGCGAGTGGATGGCCTTGCGGATCGGCACGGTAGTCAACATCCCGCTGAGCGAGCTGGCGGCCAAGGCCGGGAAGGTCGACCGCGCCGAGAAGGTCGTCACCGTGTGCAACAGCGCCTACCGCTCGAGCATGGCCGTCGGCATCTTGGAGCGGACAGGATTCGAGAAGGTCTGCAGCATGGCAGGCGGAGGCGAGGCGTGGCTCGAGGCGGGCCTGCCTGTCTACGAGGCCGTTCGCAGGGATGCAGTCGCGACCGCGCCGAAGCGAGTCGTGCGCCTCGCGGAGCGGCTGTCCGCAGCCGAACTGAAGCGCATGCTTCTCGATCTGCCGGACACCTTCACCATCGTGGACGTCCGCCCGCCCGCACAGTTCGCCGACTATCAACTGCCCGGCGCCGTGAACGTCGAGATCGCGGACCTGCTCGAGAACCCGGCGTGGCTCGTGGGCGCCGGTCCCTTGGTGATCGTCGATCGGGACGGCTCGCTTGCGATGATGGTCGGGGGCATCCTGTCCCAGAAGACGGAACGCCCGATCAAGGCCCTCTTCGGCGGCCTGGCGGCGTACTGGGCCGAGTCGGGAATGTCGCCAGCCCCTGCCGCCGGGCCGCGCGCCCCTGCGCAGGCGGCGCCGACGCCACGGCCTGCGCTGCCGGCGCCCGCGCAGGCGCCAGCGCAGCCAGCGCCACCGAAGAAGAAGAGTGCGGGCTGTTGACGGAGACCGCCATGGACGATGCAATCCAGAAGCCGGCCGCAGGCCGCACGCATTGGAACCCGTACGTCGCAGGCATGTTCCTCGGCCTCGTCCTCGTTGCGTCCTACGTCATTCTCGGCGCGGGACTCGGGGCGTCCGGCGGCATCGCGCGCATCGCGGCCTACGCGGAGAGCCTCGTGGCCCCAGAGCACGTGCGCGGTAGCGCGTACTTCGGAGCCTGGGGAGACACGCCGCTCTCCTACTACCTAGTCTTCATGTTCGTAGGGACGGTGTTCGACGGGTACCTGTCGGCACTGCTCGCACGCCGCCAGCACTTGGTCGTCGAGCGCGGCGCTTCGTTCGCGCGGTCGAAGCGGCTGTGGCTGGCACTGGGAGGCGGCGTCTTGGTGGGATTCGCCAGCCGCCTCGCCTCGGGCTGTACGTCGGGGCAGGCCCTGGCCGGAGGCGCACTCCTGCTGAACGGGAGCCTCCTCTTCCTCGTCTCGCTGTTCGCCGGGGGCTACGCCACCGCCTGGCTCTTCCGGAGGCAGTGGCATGATTGAGACGCTGTTCGGACTCGATCGCCTCGGCACGCCTGGCGCCTTCTTCGCTGCGCTCGTCGTGGGGCTGTTGTTCGGCGTCGCGCTCGAGCGCGCTGGCTTCGGAAGCTCACGCCGACTGGCGGGGATCTTCTACTTCACGGACATGGCCGTACTGAAGGTGATGTTCACCGCCCTGGTGACGGCCATGCTCGGCCTTGCACTCGTCCAGGAGCTCGGCGTCCTGGCACCTCACCAGCTCTACGTGTTGCCGACGGTGTACGGTGCCCAGGTCGTGGGCGGCCTCATCTTCGGCGTGGGGTTCGTGATGGGCGGCTGGTGCCCGGGCACCGCAGCCGTCGGTGTCGGAAGCGGACGGATCGACGCGCTCGTCTTCCTGGGTGGCGCCGTGGTCGGATCCGTCTTCTTCAACGAGCTGCACTCGGTCCTGCAACCCTTGTACGAGTGGGGCCGACAGCCGGAGCCGCTCGTGGCGTTCGGCATGTCGAAGCCGCTCTTCAGTCTTGTGGTGACTGTTGTCGCCCTCGCCGCCTTCTGGTTCGCCGAGCGCGTCGAGCTCAAGGCGAGCGGCCGGCAGACCTACCTGGGCACGCCCTTCCTGAAGGGCTTCGGCCTCGTGCTGCTGTTCGTGGCTGCCTCGCTCTTCGTGTTTCCAGAGGGCGACGCGGCAGAACCACACGCGACGGGCAGCCCGAAGGGCGGCCTGAGCGACCTGGCGCTGCTGCAGGCGGTCGAAGAGGCCGAAGACCACATGGAGCCCGAGGACCTCGCGGACCGACTGGTTCGCGGCCAGCAGGACCTCGTGGTCGTGGACGTCCGATCGCCCGCGGAGTTCGCCGCCTTCCACGTGCGGGGCGCCGTGAACGTACCGCTTCCCGACTTGCCGCAGTACCTCGCACCCTGGCGCAACCGCGGGACGATCGTGCTCTACTCGAACGGGATGACGCATCCCGCGCAGGCGCGAGACGCTCTCGCACGCATGGGCTTCGGCAATGTCTATCACCTGACGGACGGACTCACCGGCTTCGTGGAGCGCTGCCTGCGGCCCGTCTCACTGCGAACGGAGCCGCTGACCTCCTCCGCAGCGGCGAAGGTGGCCTCGTGGCGAGCGTTCTTCGTGGAAGGCCGCACGCCACCTCCTCCGGCGGGGCAGCAAGAGGAGCCGACGCCCCCCGCTCGGTTCCCCGGCTACATACAGACCGCGTGGCTGGCGGAGAACCTGACGCGCAGCGACGTGAGGGTGATCGACGTTCGGGACTCGAAGGAGTACACCGGCGGACACATCCCGGGCTCGTTGTCCTTGAACTGCGAGAGCTTCCGCGGTGTCGTGAACGGCGTGCCGGCGAGCCTGCTGCCGGCGGAGACCCTGGCCTCCCACCTCTCCCTCATGGGCATCATGCCCAGCGACACGCTCGTGCTGGCGACCGGAGACAAGATCCGCGACGCCACGCTGGTGGGTATGGGTTTGCTGCGTCTACGGCACGCACGCTGGGCGCTGCTCCACGGTGGCATCGCCCGGTGGAAGGCGGAGCACCGTCCCATGGACACGACCCTGCCGGCGGTGGAGCCGTCGCAGTATCCCGTGCCCGAACGGGCGGAGGGGTTCAGCGTGGACCATCGCGAGCTCTTGCAAAGGGTGCGAGACGGTCGCACGGCGATCCTCGACGTGCGGCCCGCCGCCTACTACCTGGGCGAGAAGTCTGACGAAGCCCGCGCCGGGCACATCCCTGGCGCGATCAACCGCCCCTTCGAGGAGGACCTGGGCGCGGGGGGCCGTCTGCGCGCCATCGCGGAGCTCGAGGCCGCGTATCGCAAGCTCCTGCCGAGGAAGGACGCACCTGTGATCGTGCACTGCCGCACGGGGCACCAGGCGAGCCAGACCTTCTTCGTGCTGAGGTTCCTGCTCGGGTACCAGGACGTCCGGTGGTACGGCGCGGGCTGGACCGAGTGGGCAGCCCGCCCGGAGTTGCCCACCGAGTAGGAATGACGCGCAGCTCTTGGGTTCCCAACACGGCGCAGCTACAGGCGTGGTTGAGACGGTGTACCGCCACGTCCTCGCACGTTGCTGCACGAACGTAGGCAGAGTGGCGCTCGGCATCGGCGGGGAGACACCTCGCCGGAAGTGTGCGAGGACGCGCGCGTTGCGGCAGGGTCGCGCAAGGAGAGTGGAGCGCCCGATCGGGTTCGAACCGACGACCGACTCCCTCGCTGACGCTCGGTCGTAGGGTCGCCGGGAACCGACTCGTCCTTGCCAGGGGGGATGGACCATCCCCCCTACGGAACCGTCTCCGCTACGCTTCGGCGGCACCTACCCCCGAGGAATGTCGTCGGTGCGGACGCCGGTAGGCCGTGTGTTCGGCATCTGGCGTCGGAAGAGAATGGAGCGCCCGATCGGGTTCGAACCGACGACATTCAGCTTGGGAAGCTGAACGCATACGATCGTCCGCCTTTGTGTGTCAAAGGGTTACGGCGATCGCGACATCCGTTGGGACGTGGTTGTAACGGTCCCTGCGCACCTTCTCGCGTCACCTCGCACGATGGCCCCGGTACGATGGGCCCATGAGCGAGCAACCCTCATCGCCGCCCCGCCTCCTGGACGTGCAGGCCGCATCCGACCACGAGCTGCGACTGCGCTTCGACGACGGCACCGTCGGCACGATCGATCTCTCGGGCGAGCTTCGAAGCGGCGGCGTGTTCACCGCGCTGAGGGACCCTGCGGCGTTCCGAGCCGTCCGCCTCGGTGAGTGCGGCCAGGTCGAGTGGCCCTCGGGCGCCGACCTCTGCCCCCACGCGCTCTACCTCCGTGTCACCGGGAAGACCGCCCGCGAGCTCTTCCCGGGTCTCGATCGCCAGCCCGCCGATGCCTGAGATTTCACGCTTCTACGGTGTGGTGATCCGCATGTACTTCGCGGACCACAACCCGCCCCACTTCCACGCGTTCTACGGCGGCGATCAGGCCATCATCGACATCCGGGCGCTTGCCGTTTTGGGTGGACGACTCCCGCCTCGTGCCCTCGGTCTCGTCATCGAATGGGCCTCGATTCACCAGGACGAGCTGCTCGAGTTCTGGGCTCGGGCGCAGGCCCAGCAGCCGCTGGACCGCATCGATCCTCTCCCCTGAGCACGGACGCGCCCAAGCGAGGAGGCGGCGATGTCAGACCAACCCGATTCCGACCTACTGTGGTCCGTCTGCCATCGGATGGCCGAGGACTACGAGGGGTACGGGAGCGTCGAACGCCAGCGCGGCGAACAGTGGTTGCCGGATTGCTCGATGGGCTGTCGGCACTTCGTCCCGCTTCCCGGGAAGCTCGGCTTCGACTGGGGCGTTTGCGTGAATCCGCAGAGCCATCGCGCCGGCCTCCTGACGTTCGAGCATCAAGGCTGTCCGGCATTTGCGGGGAGGGACGAGGAGTGACCGAACGCGCTCACGAGCTCCTGCGCGCCGTCCTCGGACTCCCGGAAGAGGACCGCGTGCGCATCGCCACCGAGGTGCTGGCGAGCCTGGACGGCCCGCCGGTTGCCGACTGGGCGGGGGCTTGGGGAGCGGAACTCGTGAGGACGACACCTTCGCTGCCACCGCCGCCAGGTGAGCACCGGAGAGTCTGGCTCGTGCGTAGACTCCCTCGATGCACGAGGCCCTCCTCCTGATCGCCCGCGTCATCGGGTGTGCTCACGACCGATGGCGAAGGACCATCGGCCGCCACCGTCCGCTCTCGGGGAAGATCGCCATCCTCGAGGAGCGCGTCAGGCGATTCGAAGCCGAGAACGATCTGCTGCGAGCCAGGTTCAGGCGCTTGCCTCCGCGCCGTCGGCCTCGCTACCTGCCGCACGAGCGCCTGGAGATCCTGTGGCACGCAGCGCGCTACAGACTCTCAGTCGCGGCCACGGCGCGCACCTTCTGCATCACACGGCAGACGGTCACCACCTGGCGCCGCGTCGCCCGGCGCAAGGACAGCAACCTGCTGCCGCCGATGAACCGGCTCCCGGTCCTCGTGCACGAGCTCGTGCATCGGCTCAAGCACGAGTGGCCACGCTGGGGATCGCGCCGCATCGCGGGTCAGCTCGCTCGGCTCGGCGTGAAGGCGTCGCGCTCCAGTGTCCAGCGCATCCTGCGCCACCCGCGCGCACCACGACCCGATGACTGCGTGCTCCCGCACACCTACACCGGCCTCCTTGCCAAGCGCCCCAATCACGTCTGCATGATCGACTTCACGCGGCTGAAGGGAATCGTTCGGCCGGTCTTCGTCGGCGCAGTGATCGACGCCTTCTCGCGCAAGGTCCTCGCCATCGGCTTCATTCGGGGCGAGCCGGACAGCAACTTCGCGTTACGCCTGCTGCGCGAGGCGATCGGCTGCCACGGCGCACCGACGTGGCTCGTATCCGACAAGGATCGGGCACTTCGGAACAAGCTCGTGAACGCGCTTCTGCGCCGCCACGGCATCCGGCGACGCTACGGCGCCGTTGGTCGCAAGGGCTCCATCGCGATCATCGAGCGCATGTGGCGGTCGATGAAGCACGAGTACGTCCGCCACCTGTTCCTCTATCGCTCCACGAAGGCCCTCGATCTGCGCCTGAAGCGGTGGGCTCGCTGGCACAATGCCGAGAGACCCCACCAGGGGCTGGGGCAGCAGACGCCCGACGAGATCTACCGCGGCCGACCACCGGGACGAACGCGCGACTTGACCGCCGGCACGTTGTCGGTGCGGTTCCTCGACGGAGACAAGCGGCTGCCGATCCTGCGCCTCACACGCGCGGCGTAGTACCCACTCGCTCAAGTCAACGGCCACGCCGGAGGTCTGCTCGGACTCCGCTTCGCGGCATCGGTGACCCCGCGTCGGCCCCGAGGACACCTGCGCACCGACCTATCAAGAGCGCTGGGCCTATACACGGATGCACTTTGCCGCGGGCTTTGCCGGTCGAGGCCCACGTCGGCGCATTTCACTGCACTTGCGCGCACACGAGAAGCAGGACAGCAAAGTGCGCCGAGCGACCGAGGAAACGACGCAAGTCGCGGTCACACCAAGGGGTTAGATGTTGGAGCGCCCGATCGGGTTCGAACCGACGACATTCAGCTTGGGAAGCTGACGCTCTGCCAACTGAGCTACGGGCGCGCTCGGGTAGGGCGTGAAGGTAGACCTGCCCAAAGGCGGCGTCAAGACGGGCCCCATCCGCTACCCTGGCTGGCCGCCCCCACCCGGCCCAGGAGGCCCATCCCGTGAGCATCCGCTGGAAACTGATCCTCGGAGCACTCTCGTTCCTGCTCCTGTTCGTCGCCGTCTTCGTGGCGACCTCCGTCGTCACCGCCGGCCAGAAGACCGATGGCCTCATCATCAACCTCGCCGGCCGCCAGCGCATGCTCGCCGAGAAGATGACCAAGGAACTGCTCGCCTACGCAGACGACCCGAGCGAGGAGAACTGGACCGCCTTCAGCAACTCCCGCGAGGTGTTCGGCGCCACCCACAAGGCGCTGCTGGGCGGCGGCCCGGCCCCCACCACCTTGAACGCCGCAGACACCTCCGCGCGAGCCGACGTACCCGCCGCCGGCGACGACGCCATCCGCTCGAAGCTCGCCCAGGTCGAGAACACGTTCGGCGCGCTGAACGCCGCCTCGGACAAGCTCGACGCCGAAGCCCGCTCCGCCAAGGACGAGGGTGACATGGTGGTTGCCCAGGTCCCCGAGGTGCTGGACTCGCTGGCCGACGTACTGCGCCAGGCCCAGAAGGTGGCGAGCAACGATGTGCTGGACACCGACGCGCGCGCCGAGTGGACGCAGATCGTCAACCTCGTCTCCCGTCAGGGCCTCTTGGCCCAGCGCCTGGGCACACTCGCACTCGGCTACCTCCGCAGTCCGAACGACGACGACAAGGACACCCTCGAAGCCGTACTCGAGGTGTTCGACAGCACGCACACCGGGCTCACCGAGGGCGGGACCGTCATCCTCGACCTCGACGATTCCGACAACGCCGTGATGATCGCCGCCGCACCCGACCCGCGCGTGCAGGCGAGCCTCGCCGAGGCGGGCGACGACTGGATCGTGTTCCGCCGCGCGCTGCGCGGTGTCGAGGCCGCCGCCGTGGCGCGCGCCGACGCGCTGAAGGGCGCGCTCTCGCACTCGCCGAAGATCGTCGCCGCCATGGACGCAGTCGTCCATCGCGCCCAGCTCCTATCGGAGAAGAAGGTCTCCACCATCCAAACGGTGCAGATGCTCGCCTTGTTGCTCGGCATCGTGTTCGTCTTGGTCGCCGCGCTCATCGGAAACGGCATCGGCAAGGGCGTCATCTCGGCCGTAGAGGCAGCCGAGACCATCGCCGACGGCGACCTGACCCATCGCAGCGAGACGACCGCGCGCGACGAGACGGGTCGCCTGCTCGGCTCCCTCAACGAGATGACCGCGCACCTCAGCGACCTCGTACGCAAGGTGCAGCTCTCGGGCGTGAGTGTCAGCACGTCGTCGATCCAGATCGCAGGCA
Organism: Planctomycetota bacterium; assembly: GCA_024639415.1. Lineage (GTDB taxonomy): Bacteria > Planctomycetota > PLA2 > PLA2 > JAEUHO01 > JAHEIK01. The sequence goes on along the minus strand of JAHEIK010000020.1, from coordinate 6,467 downwards.
GCGCGAAGCGGCAGGAAGCGGCCGTCAGCGATCTCTCCTCGACCGCCACGGAGATGGCCGCCACGTCCACCGAGATCGCCGCCACCGCGGAGCAGCTTCTGGAGACCATGAACGCCGTCGGCGAGGTCTCCGAGGGCACGTCCCGCGCCGCCGCCAACAGCAAGCGCGGGCTCGAAGACATGGAGCGCACCATGGCGCACATGGTCGAGAGCACACAGGCCGTGCAGGAACGCCTCGCCGCCATCAACGACAAGACCGCCAAGATCTCCACCGTCGTCACCACGATCATGAAGATCGCCCAGCAGACGAACCTCATCTCGCTCAACGCCGCCATCGAGGCAGAGAACGCCGGCGAGCTGGGACTGGGCTTCGCCGTCGTCGCGAAGGAGGTCCGCCGACTGGCCGACCAGACCTCCAAGGCCTCCAAGGGCATCGAGAAGATGGTGCAGGAGATGCAGTCCACCGTCTCCACCGCGGTGATGGGCATGGACGGCTTCTCCGACGACATCCGCTCCGGGTCGGACTCCGTGCAGCAGGTCGCGACGCGACTCGGCCGCATCATCGAGCAGGTCGAGGAGCTCGTGCCGCAGTTCGAGACCGTGCGCGACGGCATGTCGGCGCAGGCCGAGGGCGCAGGGCAGATCGCCGTCGGCGTGCGCCGCATCGTCGACTCGTCGGAGGAGACGGCAGAATCCGTACGTCAGACGAACTCGTCGATCGCCCAGCTGACCCGTGCGGCGGAAGAGCTGCAGGACGGGGTGAGCCGGTTCCGCGTTGGCGAGAACGGGCAGGGGTAGAGGTCTTCGGAGGTAGGCGCGGCGGGCCAAGACTCGGCCCTCGCTCCGCTCGGACCTCCCAAAGCCCCTACGGAGAGAAGCGGAGAATAGGGGTCACGGGGACAGGCTGCGGGTACGCCGGGAACGGAAACGGGCACGGAGACGGGAACGGGCAACTGAAGCGGCGCTTCAGTTGAAATCAATCTGGACCAGCGACACATCGTCGTCGAAGTCCTCGCCCGCTCGCACCCGCCGCGCATTGCCGACCATGTGATCGAGCGTGCGCGCGGCCTGCGGTTCGAACGTCGCCAGGAACTCGTCGTGCGTGCGCACACGGCCATCCGGACCGCGCACCTCGTACACGCCGTCGCTGTAGACGAACAGCCGCGCACCCGCGACGACCTCGCAGGAGCGCGTCTCGTACACGAGGTCGGTCAGCACCCCCGGCATCGGCCCGCCCGACTCCAGCAGCAGCGGCTCATCGTCCGCGGCCGGATCCGGGAAGAACACCGATGCCGGATGGCCCGCGCCAGCCCAACGCAGTGTGCGGGTCGAGGCCTCGTACACGCCGTACCAGATGGTGAAGAACTTGCCGTCGTGGTCCTGCGTGCGGAAGGTCGTGTTGAGCTGTGTGACCACGCCGCCCGGATCCCGGAAGTCGGTGTTCGGCAGCGTCCGCGAGCGCAGGGTGTTGAGCACCGACACGCCCAGCAACGCCGAGCCCACACCGTGCCCACTCACGTCGAGCAGGTAGACGGCGAAGTGGTCGTCGTCGAGCCAGTGGTAGCCGAACGCGTCGCCACCGAGCGAGGCCGAAGGGATGAAGCGCCAGGCGGCCTTCAAGCCGTCGGCGATCGGCTCCGGTAGCAGCGACATCACGTACTTGGCAGCCTGCTCCAGATCGTCCGCGAGGGCCTTCTCCTGCTTCGCCAGCGCCCGGTAGGCCGCGTCGCGTTGCAGGCGGGACACGTAGCCCTCGGAGTGGTGCCGGATGCGCGCCACGAGCTCGACGGGATCCGGCAGCTTCACCAGGTAGTCGTTCGCCCCACGCGAGAACGCTGCGGCCTTCGTCTCGGCCTCCTCCTTCGTGGAGAGCACGATGAGCGGGATGCGGCGCGTCGCCTCCTCGGCACGGAAGCGCTCGACGAGCTCGAGACCGTCAAGCTGCGGCATGACGAGGTCAGAGAGGATGACCGTCGTGCGCTCCTCCGACGCCATCTGCACAGCCTGCAGGGGATCGCTGCAGTAGCGGAAGGCGATGTCCTCGTGAGTAGCCAGCATGCGGCGCACGGCCTCGCCGATGATCGGCTGATCGTCTACGAGCAGAACGCTCACGCCCTCGTCGGCAGGCATGTCGGCCGGGGTCTGCGTGTCAGCCATGTCAGACACCCCCTTCGCCGACAGCCTCGGCCGTCGCCGCGAGCGTGGACCATGCCCGCTCGACGCGCGTTCCCATGGCCTCCAGGGCGACGACGGCGGTCGCGCCGTCCGCCTCGACGGCAGCCCGGGGCATGCCGTAGACGACGCTGGTTGCCTCGTCCTGCGCGAGCGTGGTCCAGCCGCGCTCCTTGAGCTTGACCATGCCCTTCGCACCGTCCTGCCCCATGCCGGTCAGGAGCACGGCGACACCGGGCGTGGGCCAGTTGCGCTTCAAGCTGAAGAAGAACTGGTCCACGCTCGGTCGGTAGGCGAGCTCCGCAGGCTCGACGTCGTAGCGCATGCGCCGCGTCAGCCCCATCACGAGGTGGTCGCTGCTCGCCGCCACCTGGATCGTCCCGGGTGCGGGCGCATCCCCGGCGGCAATCGACGTTGCCGGCCAGCCCGTCTGGCTCCCCAGCCAGCTGACGAAGCCCGGCACGAACGCTTCGTCGAGATGCTGCACGACGATGACGGCCGGGCGGAAGCTGTCGCCGAAGCCGTTGATCACCTCCACGATCGCCTGCGGCCCTCCCGTGGAGGCTCCGATCACGACCAGGCGCTCGGCCGGCTGCGACGGCGGCGGGAAGGCGCCGGACGAGCTGCGCTTGCGCAAGTGGTCCAGCTCAGGGACCGGCTGCGTCAGGCGCCGCATCGTGTTCATCTTCTTCAGGACGGGCTCGGCATCGCGCAGCGTGCCGTCCTCGGCGAACGTCGGCCCGCTGACCGCGTCCAGCGCACCGGCGCCGAGCGCGTTGTAGACCTTCGACAGGTTGCCCTCGACCGTGGCGGTCACGACGAGGATCGGACACGGCGAGTCCTGCATGATGCGCCGGGTCGCCTCGACGCCGTCCATCGTCGGCATCACGAGATCCATCAGGATCAGGTCCGGCACGTCCTGCGCGCACAGTGCGACCGCCTGCTCGCCGTCCTCGGCGATCCACGCGACCTCGCCGTCCGCCGCCGACTCGACCACGCGCGTGAGTGCGAGCTGCGCGAGCTTCAGATCGTTGACGATCGCGACTCTCATTCGTCACCCCGGTCGATCGGATCCCCGATCAGGTCCACGACCTCACGCACGAGCGTCTCGTCGTGGAAGCTGCTCTTGGTGAGGTAGGCGTTGGCGCCGGCCTCGAGGCCGCGCTTGCGGTCGTCCTCCGACTCCTTGTAGGAGACGATCATCACAGGCATCTGGCGCAGGCGCGCGTCATCCCGAATGCGCCGCACCAGCTCGATGCCATCCATGCGCGGCATGTCGACGTCGGAGAGCACGAGGTCGTACTCCTGTGCCCGCAGCACGTTCCACGCATCTGCCCCGTCGACGCAGACGTCCACGTCGTAGCCGCGGTTGGCCAGGAGCTTGCGCTCGACTTCGCGCACGGTGATGGAGTCGTCGACGACGAGGATGCGCTTACGCCGGCTACTGCCGTCGGCGCGCACCGTGCTCGTCGCGCGGATGGACCGCAGCCTGCCTTCGTGCAGCAACTGGTCCACGGAGTGCACCAGGTCCTGCACGTCGACGATGACGATGGGATGGCCGTCGGTGTCCAGGGCCACAGCCGAGACGTTGGCGACGCTGCCCAGCCGGCGGTCGAGCGTGCGGACCACGAGGCTCTGCTCACCCAGGTAGCGGTCCACGGCCAGGCCGTACTCCGCGTCGCCGGACTTGACGATGACGACGTACAGCACGTCCGTCGGACGGCGTGATGCCTTGAGTCCCAGCACGTCCGCCGCAGGCACGAGACCGACGTTGCGACCGTCATGCTCGAAGCTCTGGCGGTTCTCGATGCTGCGAACGTCCTCGGCCTCCACGCGAACGAGCGACTCGATCTGGGTCAGCGGGAAGGCGAACGGCTCGCCCGCGATCTGCAGGATCGCGACGCGGATGACGGAGCGCGTGATCGGCAGCACGAGCGTGAAGCGCAGGCCTGCCTCGCGCCGCCGCGCGCGCACGGTGCCTCCGGCGTCGCGCACCATGGTGTGCACGACGTCGAGACCGACACCGCGCCCGGAGATCTCCGTCACCTCGCGGCGGGTCGAGAAGCCAGGCAGGAAGAGGAACTCCAGCAACTCGGTCTCGGAGAGATCCCGCGCGATGTCGGCCGCGATCATGCCCCGGTCCACGACCCGCTTGCGGAGCGCCTCGACCTCGATGCCGCGACCATCATCGAGCACGTTGATCTCGAGCATGCCCGCGTGGTGGCGCGCTTCGAGACGGAGCGAGCCCATCGGCGGCTTGCCCGCCGCCTCGCGCTCCGCCGGCGCCTCGATGCCGTGGTCGAGAGCATTGCGCAGCATGTGACCCAGGGGCGCATCGAGGCGCTCGAGGATGTCGCGATCGACGGGCACGTCCCGCCCTTCGATGACGAGCTTCACCTGCTTGCCGAGCTCACGCGCGAGGTCGCGCACCATGCGGGGGAACGAAAGCACACCCTCGGAGAACGGACGCATGCGGCTGGTGAGCACCTGCCTGTACATGCGCCCCGCGAGATCGGCGCCGTGGCGGTCGGCCTCGTCGAAGGTCGCTACACGCTCCGCGATCGTGTCCAGCGTCGCCTCGGTGTCGTGCTTGAGCGCCTCGAAGGGATCCGGCTCGGGCAGCTCGACGCCGTCGCGCTTGAGCCGCTCACGCACGGCAGCCAGGCTCGCGCCGAGCCGCTCGACGTCGCGCTGCAAGCCGGCGAGCACGTCGGTGTGCTCGGCCAACTGGCGCGCCTGCACGACGGACTCGCCTGCGTAGCTGAGCATGCGCGTGAAGACCTCGGAGTCGACGCGCACGGCCGAGGCGGCTTGGCGGGCGGGCGGAGGGGCTGCGGCGGGAGGAGCGGGGGCCGGGGTCGGTGCGACGTCCGAGCCGGCGTCGGGGTCGGGGTCGGAATCGGAGTCGGAGTCGGGAGGGGGCGCGGCAGGGGCGGGTTCCAGCTCACCCCGCACGGCCTTGCCCAGTCGCTCGATGATGTCGTCCGTCGTCGCCTTGTGCTCGGCGAAGAACGCGTCCGCCTGCCCCTCCTGCAAGTCGCCCGTCTTGCGCAGCACGTCCGTGCCGGCCAGCAGGGCGTCGACGGCTTCGCTGCCGAGGGTCACACCACCCTCCTGCGCCAGGACGAGCAGATCCTCCATCGCGTGCGCCAGCCCGACGACGCCGTCCAGGCCGACGATGCGGGCAGCCCCCTTCAGCGAGTGCGCCGCGCGCATCAAGGGCTCGATGGCCGCGACGTCCTGCGGCGAGGCATCGAGGTCGACCAGCCCTTGCTCGAGCGTGGCGGCATGCGTCTCCACCTCGGCCCGGAAGAGGTCCAGCATCGAGAAGCCGCTGAGATCGTCCGGCGGAGGGCTCACTGCACGCTCCTCGCCAGCCCCTCGAAGAGGCGTGCAGGATCGATGCGGGCGGCGGAGCCGGACGGCGTGCGCACGACACCGTCCGTGTAGTGCTCCGCGCTCTTCGTCACGGTCACCTGGGCATCGAGAAGCTCGCTCGCGTCGAAGCGCTCGAAGTCGAGCACCGCGTCGACGATCAATGCCCACGTGGCACCTCCTGCCTGCACGACGAGCAGCCGCTGCTCCTCGTCCCTCGTGAGCGCCTCCTCGATCCTGAAGAGCGCATGCAGGCTGGCGCAGAGGTGGATCTCGCCACGCAGGCTGACGAGCCCCCGGAATACGTCGCCGCTGCGCCCGGGTACGGAGCGCACCGGAGCCAACGGATGAACCTCGACGACGGTCTCGGTCGGCACCGCGAAGAGCTCCTCCCCCAGGCGGAACAAGCCGACCGAGAAGCGGCCCGCACGCTCGTCCTCGCCCAGGCGCTCCTTCAGCGCACGCTGCCACGCCTCCAGGTAGGCCTCGGGCGGGGCGCGGCCGAGCAGGCGCGACGCGGCGTCGGTCGCTCGGCGATCATCGGAGCGCGGCTCAGTCGTCATGGCCGGCCTCCCTCACGCGTGCCGCCTTCTCGCGCAGCCGACGCGCGCGGCTCCGGTCCCCGCGTGTCTCGACCAAGAGGGCCAGCTGCATGAGCGACGGGTAGTGGCGCGGATCGAGGTAGAGCGCTCGGCGCAGCGCCTCTTCGCTGTCGTCGTCCCGGTGACGCGCGCTCTCGACGAGCGCGAGGAGGTGGTAGTGGTCGGCCGTGACCGGCCCCTCGGCGATGCCATCGAGCAACGTGCGTCGCGCCTGCTGCAGATCGCCCGCATCCGCGAGCTCTGCGGCGCGGCGCAGCACCTCGTCGGGATCGGGCACGGGCGGAGGCGGCGCGGGCGCAGGGCGCTGACGGCGCGGATT